>NZ_JBFBBQ010000008.1:0-185119 GCF_040682775.1 Amycolatopsis sp. NPDC051106
GCCGGGGTGCCCGCCGCCCCCGGGGGGGGGCCCGGCCGGTCCTGGTGGCTGCTCATGGCCGCCGCCGCGCTGGGCGCCGCCGGGGTGTGGGAGGGGCGGGCAGCCGAGGTCGTCGACCGGCTGGGCGTGACGGCTCGCGACGCGGACGAGCTCGGCTACCGGGATGTCGCCGTGCGGGCCCTGGACGCCCGCACGGCCGGGTTGCTGCTCGCCGGCGACGCCACGGCGGCACTGGCCTCGGCGGCGCGAGCGGTGGCCCTGCACGAGCCCGACCCGACGCGGTGCGTGGCGCCCGTCGTCGCGATGGCGTGCCTGGCGGGCGCGGCCAGCGGCGGAATTTCGGCTCCGGTACCGCTCCTTCCGCACGCGGAGGCGTTCGCGGCGCTGCTCCACGCGCAGTCCACCTCGCCGGGGGACGCTCGCGACCGGGGGAAGGCTCGCGCCCGGGCGCGAGCCGCACTCACCGGCGTGCGGCCCGGCCCGGTGCTCGCCGGCCTGTTCGAGGAACGGTGGCCGTGCGGGGTGCCCGAGCTTCGCCCGGCCGTGCTGTCCGACCGGGAACGGGCCGTGCTCCGCGCCCTGGCCGGGCCGCTGACCCTGCGCGAGATCGCCGCCGAACTGCACGTCTCCCACAACACCGTGAAAACCCACGTCCGGTCGGTGTTCCGCAAGCTGGGCGCGCACGACCGCGCCGACGCCGTCAGCCGGGGAGCACTCCCCGGCCGATGACGTGGTGACGGCTCGGAACGGCCGGGCGGTGGGCACCGGCCGTCCCGAGCCGCGGTCTCGGGGTCAATGGGCCCGCGCGTCCTGCTGGCGCGCGTAAGCGGCCTGCCCGGCGTAGTCCGTCTTCCCGTCGTCCTTCGGGGTGGCCGGCCCGATACCGGCGATCTTCCGCGCGAGCTCGGTCAGCGGGCCCGCCGGCGCCATCTCCGCGCGGTTCATCGTCAGCATCCGCACCGCCAGCAACGGGGTTCCGTTGAAGTTCTCGAACACGCTGATCCGGTCACCCCAGTCCGAGAGGTACAGGTCCCGGATCACGCGGCTGATCTTGAGCCGGTCGTGCGGCCGTCCGATCGGTCCCGTCTGCAACGGTTCGAGCCACCGGCGCAGTTCCGGCTGGTTCCACTGCTTCTCGGTGGGGAAGATCAGCGACGAGCGCCCGGCCAGGTCGATCAGTTCGTTGACCATCCGCGGCACGTTTTCCAGGTAGTAGGCCCGGCCGAAGTCGAACAGCAGCACACTCGGCTTGTACAGGCCGCCCGGAGTGGTGAAGCCGTCTTCCTCGCAGGCGAGCACGTGGGCGCGCAGCGTCTGGTGGAAGCCGACGAGCTGGGCCAGCCGGGCCTGGACCGGCGGCAGCTGGTAGGTGCCCACGTGCTCGGTGATCAGCAGGGCCAGGCCGACCATCACCTCGGCGCGGATCGTCTGGCGCACCAGCGCCTGGTAGTGCAGCCAGTCGAACACCCGCTGCGGGTAGAGCGACGCGTGCTTCGGGTTGCCGATGTGGAAGACCCGGTTCCACGGGATGAAGACGTCGTCGAAGAGGATCGTGGTGTCCAGCTCGTCGCCCTTGGCGGCCAGCGGGTGCTCTTCGTACTGCCCTTCCTTCACGGTGCTTTCCCGGCAGACCAGCGTGACCCCGGGGGTGTTCGTGCGGACCGCGCCGAAGATCACCTGCTCGCCGGGGATACCCGGGCGGAAGAACACGCCGATGTGGATGTAGTCGGCGAACGCCGCACCCGTCGCGATGGCCTTGACGCCGCGCACGACGATGCCGTCCTCGCGGGTTTCCACGATCCGCAGCGCCGGCGACTCGGCCTGCGCCGACTCCCGGGACCGGTCCGTCTGCGGGTCGACGAACGCGGGCGCGGCGTTGAGGTCGCCCTCGACCATCAGGTCCCAGAACTCCCGGATGCCCACGGTCAGGTCCCGGCCGCCGGTGCCCTGCGACTGCTCGCTCCACGGCACGGGGTCGTCCTCGTAGGTGAGCAGCACGTAGTTGTTGACGTCCGGCGTCCGCGGCACAGCGCCGCCGTCGAGCTCGCGGATCACCGTCTCCAGATAACGGCGCTTGCGCCTCAGCTCGTCCTTCGTCGTGTGGCGGAACCACATCATCGAGCGGCGCTCGCCGTCGTCGTCGACGAACGTCATGACGTCGCGCAGGTCGTCCCGGTGGTGCAGGTCGTAGAAGTCCGCGAGGCGCTTCGCGTAGTCACGCGTTTTCGGGTGGGTGGCCACGTTGCCGACCTTTTCGTCCCCCACCCACACCACCCGGCCATCGTCCAGTGCGTCCAGGTATTCCTTACCGGTTCGCAGCACAGGTCGCTCCTTTCCGATCGTCGGCGCCTTCCGGTGCGCCGGTGCCGACAGTGCCGCGCGACGAGGTGAGGAAACCCCGTTGCCACCGGGTGAATCCGCGCTAACACCGGATTTCGCCGCGGCTAACGACGGCCCGGCTACCTTTCCGGCACGAACGCGAGGAGGCAGACCATGCTCGACCCGGACGAAAAGAGCGTCACCGAAGCGGTGCTGCGGACCATGGTGGACACGCCGGACCCGCGCGTCCGCACCGTGCTGTCCGCTCTGGTGCGGCACCTGCACGACTTCGTCCGGGACGTGGACCTCACCGAGGCCGAATGGGCGCACGCGATCGACTTCCTGACCCGGACCGGCCGGAAGTCCGACGACACCCGGCAGGAGTTCATCCTGCTTTCCGACGTGCTCGGGGTGACCACGCTCGTCGACGCGGTCAACCACCGGCGCAGCACCGACGCGACGGAGAACAGCGTCCAGGGCCCCTTCTACCGGGAAGCGCGGCCGGAATTCCCCGACGGAGCCGATATCTCCAACGGGTTGCCCGGTACGCCGCTGCTGTTCCGCGCCACCGTGGTCGACGCCGCCGGCGCTCCGGTGGCCGGCGCCGACTTCGACGTGTGGCACGCCGACAGCCACGGCCACTACGACTCCGACGTGCCCGGACTGGACGCGGCCGCGATGCGCGGGCTGTTCCGCACGGGCCGGGACGGCACGGTCGAGATCCGCAGCATCGCGCCGGCCCCGTACCCGATTCCGGACGACGGACCGGTCGGCGAGCTGATGCGCGCGACCGGCCGGCCGGTGATGCGGCCCGGGCACATCCACGTCCGGATCGCGGCACCGGGCTTCTCGACCGTGACGACGATGCTGTTCCGCGACGACGACCCGTACCTCGCCCAGGACCCGGTGTTCGGCACCAAGCGGTCGCTGCTCTACCGGCGCGATCTGCGGGAGGGGCCGGACGGGCCGTTCGACCTCGTCGAGCACACCTTCGTGCTGGATCGCCGGAACTGAAGCCGCCGCCCCGGCCCCGCCGGGGCGACTGACCCGGTTCACCGGCCGGGGGTTCGCCGGAGCAGGCGGCCGACCCTCGCCGCCACCACCGAGCCCGGCACGTCGTGCACCCGGACGGCGAACGCGCCGCGTGCGGCCACCGCCGCGGTCACCGCCGTGGTGGCCACCTCGCGCGAGGCGGCGTCGGCTGCGGACCCGGGTACGACGGCCGTCAGGAACGACTTCCGGAAAGCACCGACCAGGATGTGCCGCTCCAGCGCGGACAACTCGTCGAGCCGCCGCACCAGCTGCCAGGTTTGCTCGGCGGTCTTCGCGAACCCCAGCACCGGGTCGACGATCACCCGGTCCGGGCGGAGTCCCGCGGCGCCGAGTGCGTCCAGCCGGCACCTCAGCTCGTCCAGCACGTCGGCGACGACATCGCGGTAGTGGCTGTGCTCCCGCATCCGGGCGCTGTGCGCGCGCCAGTGCATCGCGACGTACGGCGTGCCCAGGTCCGCCGCGCAGCGAGCCATGTCCGGGTCGGCCAGGCCGCCGCTGACGTCGTTGACCAGCACGGCACCGGCGGCCACCGCGGCCTCGGCCCCGCCCGGACTCCGCGGGTGTGTTCCGTTCCCTCGGCTGGTCGACGTCCGTGCGCACACCGTTCGAGTTCTCGGCGGAGCTCGGCGCGGGCCTGGATCCCGTGCCGGGTGACGCGCTGGCGAGCAATCGGTGGGTGTTCGTTGCCAAGGAGGAGTGAGCGGACTGTCTCGGCAGCGGAGGGACGTGGCCTTGGTGGATCGCCTCGGCTTCGGTGCCGAAGGATTCCTTCACCAGTATGAACTTGACGTCGCCGGTCACCAGGGACAGCGCCAGGCCGGTGGAGCGTCCCACGGCCCGCGTTGCCGTCGGCTCGTCGTCAACGGTTTGCGGGGACGTCCGCGGCTCCCCGCACCCCGCGGTACATCAAGCAGCTCAGGTGACACCTCGTTGACGGAGATTGTGCCAGCGTAGACGCGCTTCTTATCATTGGCCCGGACGCTGGGGTGGCGGTCAGCCGCTCGGGGGGCTAATGACCAACTGCCACCGCAGCGCCCAATGACGCCGGGCCTGCACGATCCAGACCTCGGTGCCGCAACCAGAATCCAACCGATAGCGCAGCACCACCAGAGGCCTTCGGCCCCTGTACCGCCTTGCTAGTAGCTGCTCCTCAGTGGCTGTCTCGCAGCCGACGGTCTGTCGTGGGTGGCGGGGCAGCCGAGTGAGCTGGCCCATTTGCACGGGGATTTCAGAAAAGGGCCAGTTGGTTTGGTGTAATCGTCGGATCCGTTCCGACATCGGACCTGGTTGACCTGCTGGTCAAGAGTCGACCGGCGGTCGCTAGATTTGTAACTTGGACTAGGTCTGCTCGTCGCGGCGGCTTTGTCCGAGCATCGTGGCGGGGATGCGCAAACCCCAACACCTTTCTGCCGAGCTTCGGTGGCGGCGTTCCGGCCAGCCAGTGGTGCGACCGGCTGCACCGGCCGGCGACTGCCATCGGCCGTGCCCGCTGACCTCTTCGGCGAGAAGGGCCACGACTTCGGCAACATCCTTGCTCATTGACTCGCTTCAGTCCGTTTGAGCCATTGCGCGGCGAAACCGGGATCAGGTGTTGTCGGCGCGGCGGAGCGTGTCGTCGACGAGGGTCCGGGCCACGAGGTGCAACTTGGTGTTCGTGTCCTGGGACAATGCGACGAGCAGCGCGAACGCCTCGTCCGGCGTGCAGCCGCGTTGCCCGATCAAGATGCCCTTCGCCTGCTCGATGACTCCTCGGGTGCGCAAAGCCAGCCGCAGGTTCCGGTTCTCCGCCAGATCGGCCTGGTGGGCTTGGTCGGCCGCGTCCACATCCGGCACCCCTCCGGTGCCGGCGGCGAGGAGACCGTCGAGATCGGTGATGTCTTCGACGTGGTGCAGCACTCCGACGAGAAGACCTTCCGCGTCACGCAGCGGAACGTTCAGCGGCGACCAGACCTTCCTGACGAAACGGCCTCGGTGATCGATGTCGGGCACGTCGTAGCGCTGGGTGCCCATGTGGTGACGGCGGCCGGTGCGCAGCACCTGCTCGAGCGAAGCCGACAGGTTGGCCGTCCCATCGGCGCGCGGGTCGTTCGGGTTGTCGGGGAAGGCGTCGAAGAGGTACGTGCCGGAAAGATCCGCTTCGGTGGTCAGAGTCGCCGCGGCGTAGGCAGCGTTCGCCGCATGGATTCGCAGGTCGAGGTCCAACACGAGGTAGGGCGCTCGCGAGGCCTGGAACGCGGGACGCGCTCCGATCATGTCCAGCAGAGCCGTCGACGACATGTGGACTCCTTTCGCCTCGGCCGCGGGGAACCGGATCGAAGTACCCGCTGCCGGACGAGCTCAATCGGTTCGGTGACAAGCGTCTTCGAGAGCTCGGCTCGCGAGTCGGCGTGCCAAACCCGATCGTGACCGCGCGCTCGCCGGCGGAGGTCCTCGTCCGGCGGCTGCCGTGAACCGGGGACCGGTCCCCGGCGCCCTCGACTAGAAAGGGGCGAGCCGGGAACCGGCGTTCAGGCTGGCAGCACGAGTGGCTCGACCCCGCCTCCAGGCTCGCGTCGAGGTGAGACTTTCCGACGCCTGATCCGCCAGCCCTGACTCGTGCGCACGAACTGGTCCGCGTAGGTGAAACTGGCGACCGAACCATCTTGGTTCACGGTGATCCCTTTTGACCATGCCCGCGCGCCGTCGCCGTCTTCACCGACGACGACGTTCGTGACGTGCACGGCAAGCGCACTGCCTGGGGCTCGTTGATGCGCGACAGCGATATACGTGTCCAGCCTCGACTGGGATGAATCATCGGCCGGTACCGGTCGCAGACCAAGATCGCTGACGTCAACCTCGAGATCGGGTGTGAACACCTCGTCGAACCGGTCATAGCTGCCGGCGTCACAGAGGTGACCGTGGAGCGCGATCACCTCATGAATCTCCAGGCGGTCGCCGACGCTCAAGCTCATCCCAACCCCGTTCACTCGGTGCCGCCTTGGCCGAGGCTAGCCGCTTCAAGCGTCGGGCTTGCAACCGAGGCCCGATCAGCGAGGCTGCGGTGGCTAGACTGAAGCCGAACACCCTCCATAGCGCCCACAGGTCACCGGATAGCAGAACGACGAGGTTTATCGCCGCCACAAAGGCAAACACCGCCGCCGTCCAGATCCGATTCCTTTGTGCCTGCCGCAGATTACGCTCGGCAAGGCCGACGGCGAGTTCGTACACGACGGGTTCTTTGGGAACCGGGCCGAACTGAGAAGCCCGTGAGGCCTGCCGCAGTTGCTGGAACGTCACCAGCTCGCCAGCAAGTTGCCGCGCTACGCGTAACTGAGCGTGTGACGCACGGACCAGGATTGCGCACCCCACGGCCGCGCACACGCCACCCGCAGCCCCGGCCAGCCACCAAGGCGCCCGGGTGAACGTGCCGGTAAGCAACGCGACCACCAGCCCAGCGCCGACCCCACCGACCACTGAGCGTCGCCAGATCTCCGCATTTTCCCCCATGTCGACATGATCCCGCCCCTTTGTCACGTTCGCAGGACGAGTGCTCGAGCAGACGGTGCTCGAGGTGTCGGGTGGTTCGGCCGGCACCGGCACTCAGACGACGAGCATCGCTGGAGCGCAACTGCTGCACCGACCGGACCACTCGCCTCGCGCCATCAGTCAGCGCCCCACAGCGGAGGGCGCGGAGACGAGCTGACCTTGAGAACCACGCGTCCGGTCATCGGCAAGACAGTGCGTTGGGTGTCAGGTTGCGGACGCCATGTACGCCGCCAGAATGTAGTTCGGGTGCCGGTCGAGGTTTTGCGGGCGCGGTCGTAGCGCATGGTCGTGCGTGGGTCGGCATGGCGGGCCTCGGCCAGCCGGCGTAGCCGACGGGTGGCGCAGTGTCGGTCCATGCGGACGCCTCGTCGGTTGAGCAGGATCGGACCGTGCTCGCGGTCGCCAACGGCTCGGTCGATCGCCCGGCCGACTGCCGGCGGCAAGGGCACCAGCACGACCTTGCCGCCCACCCGCAGCACCCGGTGTCCGTGTTCTTCGCCGAGGTCGCTGATGTCTGCGCCGCAGGCCTCGAACACCCGGAGGCCGAGTAGGCCGAACATCGCCACCAGCGCGAAGCCGAACGGGTTCACCGATTCCCGCGCCGCGCTCAGCAGTGCCTCGAACTGCAGGTGTGACAGGCCGAGGGCCCGTTGGGCACCAACGGGCGCAGGACGTACTCCGCCGGCGAGTGCTCGAGTACGGTGTCGATGACGCAGGTGCGGTAGAAGCGGAGCGAGGTCTCGTTCGCCGCACCAGGTGAAGAAGATCTGCAGGTCTGACTCCGAATGCGTTAGCGACACGCAAGGCCGGGGAGCACGCCACCCGCGGCAGATGAGTGTGGTGGTCGTGCGCCACTGGGGGTGCGGCCGGCGGTCACGGTCTTGCCGCCGCGTTGCGCGGCTCGGGCGCCGATGATGGGTGCCGGCTCCCATCATTACGATCATCGATGATGGTCACCATGGATTTGGTCTGGCTCGACGCGACAGAGCTGGCGCGCCTGATAGCCGTCGGCGAGGTTACCGCGGTCGAGGTCGTGCAGGCGCATCTGGATCGCATCGAGGCGCTGGGCGAGCGGGTCAACGCGTTCGTCACTGTGCTGGGCGAGCAGGCCCTCGCAGCTGCCGCTCGCCCGCATACCGGCCCGCTGGGTGGCGTGCCGTTCACGATCAAGGACTCGTTCGACACCGAGGGTGTGCGGACCACCCGGGGATCGTCGTTGTTCGCCGATCATGTGCCGGAGGCCGACGCCACCGCCGTGGCACGGCTGCGGGCTGCGGGCGGCATCCCGTTGGCGAAGACCAACCTGCCCGAGATGTCGTACTGGACCGAGACCGACAACCTGCTCGCCGGCCGGTCACTCAACCCCTACGACCCCGAGCGCACCCCCGGCGGCTCCAGCGGTGGCGAGTCCGCGGCCATCGCGGCGAGTCTGTCGCCGCTCGGCCTGGGCAGCGACGTCGCGATCTCCGTGCGCGGACCGGCCCACGACACCGGCATCGCCTCGATCAAACCCACCCACGGCCGGGTGCCGTGCACCGGTCATTTCCCGCACGTACTGCGGCGGTGGTGGCACACCGGCCCGATGGCGCGCAGCGTGCGCGACCTGCGCCTGGCGCTGTCCCTGCTGGAAGGCCCCGACAGGCTGGACCCTTACGCGGTCGCCCTGCCCGCCGCCGCCCGGGCCGCCCGGCCCGGCGGGCCCGTCCGGATCGGCTGGACCACCGACGCGTTCGGCCCGATCGACCCCGAGGTGGCCGGCACGGTGGCCGCGGCGGCCACGGCCTTGTCGGGCCTCGGTTTCCCGGTCGAGCAGGTCGGCATCCCGTGGCTCGCCGAGCACGACTGCACGCGGATTTCGGCGACGCTGTTCACCGCCGAGATGCTGCCCTACCTGCGCGACATCACAGCCGGCCGGGAGGCGGAGTTGCATCCGGTGATCGCGCGGACGCTCCAGGCACCCGACGTCACGATCGCCGACTACCTCGCCGCCGAGCGCGAGGTGGAACAGCTGAGGTCGGTGTTCGCGGGCTGGTTCCAGGACTACGACGTGCTCGTCTGCCCGGTCGTGACGATCCCGGCGCCGCCGCATGCGCAATCCAGTTACGTTGTTGGCGGGAAGAAAGTACCGGCCCGCAACGTCATGCGGGCGACGGTGCCCTTCAACCTCACCGGCCTACCCGCCGTCTCGCTGCCGTTCGGGACGACCGCGAGCGGCCTGCCCATCGGCGTCCAGCTCGTCGGCACCTGGTGGGCCGACCACGACCTCCTCGCGCTGGCCGAACGACTCGAATCGGTCAGCCCGGTCCGCGACCGCCGCCCGCCACTCCAGCCCTGATGTGCCCGTCCCAGCTAGCCAGCCCGCCCATCCCCGGCAGGGTCTCCCAGCCGCGTCTTGATCAAAGGGGAAGCGCGCTACAGACGCGAAATCCGGTAGCCGCGAAGACGACCTCAGCGTTGAATGGACATCCGCAATTCGGCATTTTCGGACGTTCCGGTCGTTGTCGCCATGATCGCTCCGGACGGCAGACCTGGAACACGTTCTCTCGCTGGAACGTATCCATCGTGAGCCGTCCCGGCCCTGGACCGCGACCACCCTGGCGTCGGCGGTCTCGGTGTCCCGCGCGACGCTCGCCCGCAGGTTCCCAGCGGCGATCGGGCAGAGTCCCGGGGCCTACCTGACGCAGTGGCGGATGGACCTCGCCGCGGTCCGGCTGCGCGACACCGATGACACGGTCGAAAGCGTCGCCGCCGGAGTCGGTTACACCTCGCTTCCCGCGTTCAGCAGGGCTTTCAGCCGTGCTCACGGCAACGCGCCGGGTCGGTACCGCGCGCGGGCGCGCGAGGCGTCGGCTCGAAGGCCCGCAGGCGTGGCCGACCACGCTCGCTTTGTCGCCGGTTGAGCGGGGGTGGATCGAGAGGGAATCAGTTCTCCCTGACTGCGCCCAGACTGGCGGCGTATGGCGTTGACTTGTGGGTGCCCGAGCTGGGCGGTCGGTTCGAGGCGCGGAACCCGTCGCACGTGATGCTGATGAGTCTGCTCGGAGGGATGAGCGAGTCCGCGCGTCGGCACGTCCAGCTGCGGGTACGCGCGGCGATGGACGCGCAGGTTGCAGCGAAGGTCGGTATCAGGGCGGCCGTGCCCCTACGGCTACGCCGTGGTCGACGGCAGCTTGTACCCACATCCGCGCAAGGCTGCCGAGGTGCTTCGGCTCCGGGTGCAGCAGCTCGGCCCGGAAGCGGCGGAGGTCGTCGCGCGCGCCCGGACGGGGCCGCACCAGTATCGCCGGGCTGGGGAAAACCGGGTGGTCACCGCGGACCCTTTCCTGCCGCCGCAACTGTCGGGGTCGGCTTCACCGGGTCAAGTGGCACGGCCGCACGTTCGACCTGCCCATCGGCCGGCAGACCACAAGACTGTTCCTGCGCGCCGGCCCGGTTCCTGTTACGGAGTTCAGGATGGCCGGCTACGGGCTGGTCAGGTCGAACCGCTGGAGGGTGACCGCGCCGCCGAGGGCCTGGGTGGCGTGGTTGAACACGGCGAATCGGTAGCCCATGAAGAACTGCCAGGCGTTGGTGAGGGTGAACGGGGTGCCGAGCGGGGTGAAGGTCACTCCGTCGGTGCTGTAGGAGAACTTGGCCTGGCGTCCGGTGCCGGGGCGGATGTCGGCGTTGGCGCGCAGCCAGATCCGAGTACCGGTCACGGCCGCGGCGGCCACTTCGGTTCCCGTTCCCGTCGTGTTCCAGTTGCCGTCCATGGTCAGCCCGTTGACCATGACGACCCGGTTGCGGCCTCCTTCGCGCTTCACACCGATGTACGCCGAGGAGTCGCGCAGCATCGCCAGGCCGGTTCGGTCGCCGTCGCGCATCGAGGTCAGGTCGAGCGTGGCCGTGGCCGTGGAAGTGGGGCCCTGGATGCGGCGGGTCAGGGTGTTGCGGGCGGAGTACAAGTCGCCGGTGACTGTCGCGGCGGCCAACCTGAGCCCGTTGCCGACGGAGAACTTGGTGGGGTCGGGATTGTGGTTCCACTCCCACTGCGGTCCCAGCGCCGGGCCCGGGAAGGTGTCGGTGCCGGTCATCGGCTCGACCTGCCGGGGTGGTGGCGGCAGGTCCGGCTTGGGATAGGTCGCACCCCAGCGGCCGTTGACGGTCTGCAGGCGGGGCCAGCCGTCCGCCGTCCAGGTGACGGGCGCCAGCGCGGGGACGCGTCCGCCGGGGTAGGCGTCGACGAAAGCCATGTAGTACCAGTCGCCGTTCTGGGTCTGCACCAGGCCGCCCTGGTGCGGGACACCGCCGCCCTGGATCGGTCCCGGGAGGTCCAGCAGGACCTGCTGGACGGTGTAGGGGCCGAACGGGCTGCTCGCCTTGAGGATGTACTGGCCGTTGGCCGGGCGGGTCACGAAGATGTAGTAGCTGCCGTTGCGCTTGTAGAACCGGGAACCTTCCAGGGTGCCGATGTTCGACGGCGTCTGGAAGACCTGCTGGGAGCGAACCTCGGACTTCCCGTCCGCGGACAGCTGCGCGACGCTGAGCGTGGTGTTGCCGTAGGCGACGTACATCGTGTCGTCGTCGTCGACGAGCAGGCCGGCGTCGTAGTAGCACTTGTCGATCGTGGCGTGCTTCGCCCATTGTCCGTCGACGGCGGTGGCGGTGTAGATGTAGGTCTTGGCGAAGTCGACGCAGCCGCCCCAGTAGAACGTGCCGTTGCTCGGCCGGTGGTTGAAGAACGATGCCCAGATACCGCGCACGTAACCGCGTCCGCCGTTCAGGTCGTACTTCGCGCCGAAGTCGAGCTTGGGGACCGAGTGGCCGGCGAACTCCCAGTTCACCAGATCGTAGGAGCGCAGGATCGGCGCGCCCGGTGAGTAGTGCATCGTCGAGGCGGAGTAGTAGTACGCGTTGCCGACGCGGATGATGTCGAGGTCGGCGAAGTCCTGCCAGAGCACCGGGTTCGTGAACGTGGACGGCTGGTTCGGTGTCGTCGTCGTGGTCGGGGTCGTGGGTTCCACGCCGCCGGTGCAGGAGACGCCGTTGAGGCGGAACGACGGCGGGACCGGGTTGGCCGAGGTGAAGGAGCCGGTGAACCCGAACTCCGCCTTGCTCCCGGTGGGAATGGTGGCGTTGTAGGCGACGTTCGTCGCGCTCACCTCGGTGCCGGCCTGGGTGATCGTCGCGTTCCAGTGCTGGCCGACCTGCTGGCCCGAACCGAAGGACCACTCGAGCGTCCAGCCGGTGATCGGCTCGCCCAGGTTGGTCACGGAAACCGACGCCCCGAAGCCGCCTTGCCATTCCGAGGTCTTCGAATAGGTGACCGCGCAGCCGGCCGCGGCCTGTGCGGGCGGGGTGGCCGTGAGCACCCCGGCGGTGAGGCCGGTGACGGCGAGCGCGGCCAGTGCGGCGGTCCGGAACCTTCGGTGTGCCAAGGCGTTCCTCCTCGATCCGGTTCACTCAGGGGTTTGTCCGGTGCACGGCCAGGTGTTTGGAAGCGCTCTCAGTTCGAGGTGCATCGATGAAACCACAACGGAAAGCATGAAGCAAAGAGTCCGATGTGTAAGTTTCACCCGGCTTCGACTGCTCGTAGGTGGGGGAGAACGTCCGGTCGGGCCGCGAGATAATTGCGTATGTCAGCGCTGACGAGTATCGACTCGACATGCCAGCGAACTTTTCCGGAAACAGACCGTGAATCGGCGATCGAAGAGTGCCGCGATGCAGGGTTCTGCATCGCGGCACGGTCCGGGTGCCGGGGAGCGAAGGTCGACGTCCGTCTTGTCCCGACCGGGTACTGTGAGAGCTACGTCACACCAGGGCACCTCAGAGGCGGAGTTGATGCGTGATGGAACGACGCGTGCCGGTGGCGACGCACTGGGGTAGTTTCGTCGCCGTCGTCGATTCCGGCCGGTTGGTGCGCATCGAGCCGAGGCACGATGACCCCGCGCCGTCGCCCATCGGACCCGGAATGGTGACTGCCGCCGACGACCGCGCTCGAGTGCTGCGCCCCGCCGTGCGCAAGGGCTGGCTGAACGGCGAGCCCCGCACCCACGGCGCCGCCAGGGGCACGGACGCCTTCGTGGAGGTGAGCTGGGACCAGGCGATCACCCTGGTGAGCGACGAACTGCGCCGAGTTCGTGACCGGCACGGGGACAGCGCGGTGTTCGGCGGGTCCTACGGGTGGGCGAGTGCGGGCCGGTTCCACAACGCGCAAGGGCAGCTCCACCGGTTCCTGGCGTTGGGCGGGGGCTACACCGACTCCCGCAACACCTACAGCACCGCGGCTCTGGAGGTCGTCCTCCCGCACGTGATCGGCGGTCACCCGTGGAGCTACCAGAGCCGGATGCCGATGTGGGACGAAATAGCCGCGCACTGCGAGCTGGTCGTGGCATTCGGCGGACTCGCTCTCAAGAACAGCCAGATCAACCCCGGCGGGCTGGTCAAGCACCAGACGCAGGAGCTGCAACGCCGGTGCCGGGCGGCCGGGGTGCGGTTCGTCAACATCAGCCCCATCCGCAGCGACGTCGCCGGCTTCCTCGACGCCGAGTGGCTGCCCGTCGTTCCCGGCACCGACACCGCCGCGATGCTCGGCATCGCCCACACGATGCTGGTCAACGGGTGGCACGACGAGGATTTCCTGCGCCGGTGCTGCGCCGGGTTCGACCGCTTCGCCGCCTACCTGCTCGGCGAGCTCGACGGCGTTCCGAAGGACGCCGCCTGGGCGGCGAAGATCACGGGCATCGGCCGCGACGCTCTCGTCGACCTCGCTCGCCGCCTCATCAGCCGGCGTTCCCTCGTCATGGTCAACTACGCGGTGCAACGGGCGGACCACGGCGAACAACCGATCTGGATGTCGGTCGTGCTGGCCGCCATGGCGGGTTCGATGGGGCGGCCCGGGGGTGGCTGGGGCGCGGGTTACGCGACGATGGACGCGACGGGCGTGGCCGAAGACCGCGCTTTCGTGGCGTCGGTGCCGGAGGTGGCCAACCCGGTGCGGGATTTCATCCCGGTCGCGAGGATCGCCGATACCCTGCTGCGTCCGGGGGAGGTCATCGACTACGACGGCCGGCGCCTCACCTTGCCCGAGCTCCGCCTGATCTACTGGTGCGGCGGGAACCCGTTCCACCACCACCAGGATCTCCATCGGCTGACCCGCGCCTGGCAGCTCCCGGACACCGTGGTGGTGCACGAAGCCTGGTGGAACACGACGGCGAAGTTCGCCGACATCGTCCTGCCCGTCGCCACCAGCCTGGAGCGGGACGACTTCGCCGCCGGATTCTCCGATCCCCACCTCGTCGCGATGCCGAAAGTCCGGG
This sequence comes from Amycolatopsis sp. NPDC051106, assembly GCF_040682775.1. Lineage (NCBI taxonomy): Bacteria > Bacillati > Actinomycetota > Actinomycetes > Pseudonocardiales > Pseudonocardiaceae > Amycolatopsis > Amycolatopsis sp. NPDC051106. The sequence goes on from NZ_JBFBBQ010000008.1 coordinate 14,196, forward strand.
AGCCGGCGGGTGAATCGCGTACCGATCACGAGATTTTCGCTGCCCTGGCCTCCCGGCTGGGATTCGAGCGGGAATTCACGGAGTCGCGTTCGGAGATCGACTGGGTCCGGCACCTTTACGAGCAGACGCGGGACAAGCTCGGCGGCGATGCCGCCTTGCCGGCCTTCGACGAGTTCTGGCAGAGTTCCGGCGCTGAGCTACCGGCGTCGACCGGACCGTATCCCGGCAGTTTCGCAGCCCTCCGCTCGGACCCGCAGCGGTTCCCCCTGACGACGCCGTCGGGCCGGATCGAAATCTTCTCCGAGGAGATCGACTCGTTCGGTTACGACGACTGCGCCGGGCACCCGAAGTGGTTCGAGCCGGCGGAATGGCTGCGTGCCGATCTGTCGGACCGGTTCCCGCTGCACCTGATCTCGAACCAGCCCGCCTCACGCCTGCACAGCCAATACGACAACGGCGGCCACAGCCTCGGCTCGAAGATCCGCGGCCGGGAGCCGGTGACGATCAACCCGTCGGACGCCGCTGCACGCGGCATCGAGAGCGGCATGATCGTGCGTGTCCACAACGACCGCGGCAGCTGTCTCGCGGGCGCGATCCTGTCGGACGACGTCATGCCGGGCGTCGTGCAGCTGTCGACGGGAGCGTGGTGGGATCCGGTTCAGCCGGGGCGGAGCGGAACCGTGGACCGCCACGGCAATCCGAACGTTCTCACGGCGGATCGGCCGTGCTCGCGCCTGTCCCAAGGACCGAGTGCCCTCAGCGCGCTGGTCGACGTCGAGCGCTACGACGGCCCCCTGCCCGAAGTGCTCGCCTTCGCGCCACCGAGCCTCGTGCCGCCCGGTAGCCACCCGAACGAATGATCCGATTCCCTCCTTGGGGGACGCTGCTGGACATCACGCAAGGGCGTGCATACGTTGCGGGCCCATGACCGAAATTCGGGATCTCAAGTACCGCCAGTGGTTCAGGGGCGCGGACGTCGACGGCGACGGGGTGATCACCCGTCAGGACGTCCGGTTGATGGGCGAGCGCTACGTCGCCGCCCGGGGTGCCGCACCCGAGGACGCGACCGCCCGCCGGCTGACCGAGGGGCTGGACGCGTTCTGGGCCAACGTGATCGCGCCGATGGACCAGGACGGCGACGGGCAGGTCGATCTGCGGGAGATGACCGAGGGGTTCCGGCGGGCGCTAACCGATCCCGCCCTGTACCCGCAGCAGGTCGGGCCGGTGGCCGACTGCTACTTCGACCTGATCGACCTCAACGGCGACGACCGGGTCGACCAGGCGGAGTTCGGGGAGATCTTCGGCCTGGCAGGCAACGTGTCCACTGAGGACTGTTCGGCGGTCTTCGCCGCGTTGGACGTGGACGGCTCCGGCGGGCTGGATCGCGCCGAGTTCCACCAGGCGCTGGAGGAGTTCTTCTATGGCGACAACCCGGACGCCCCCGCTGCGCACCTGTTCGGCAAGATCGCCGGCTGACCGGCCGGGCACCCGTTCCCCTCCCGGCCCGAACTCCGGGGCCTCGGGCTGACTGCGTTCGACCACGCCCCGGGCGGTGCAGCAGTAGGCCCGGATCGTGCACCGTGCTCGCCACTCCGACCTGGCCGAATCAGGGAACCCGAAGTTGCGGCCGCGCGTGACGTGGCGCCGCCCGATGAGAGAAAGGCTGGTCGCGCCGATTCCGCACCTACGACCGCGACGGTGACGGCTTCGTCGACCGGGAGGACTTCGTCACCGCGGCTGCTCAGCTCGGCGCAGAATTCGGGCATGCTCCGGACTCCCCGGTGCAGCAGCGGATGACCACGCTGTGCCTCGGCGTGTGGGAGCACCTGGTGAAGGTCGCGGACGTCGACGGTGACCAGCGGATCAGCGAGGCGGAGTACAAGGCCGCGTTCGCCGCCGGGATGCTGGAGACACCGGCTGCGTTCGACTCCGGCTACCAGCCCTTCCTCGCCGCCATCATGGACATCGCCGACGCCGACCACGACGGCCGGTTGACCGAGGACGACGAGGTGCGCTGGACCGGTGCGCTGATGGGCTTGCCCGAGGCCGACGCCCGGGCGGCGTTCCACCACCTGGACCGCGACGGCGACGGGTACATCACGACCGGCGACCTGCTGGCGGCCATCCGCGCCTACTACTTCGACGAGGCTCCCGGCTCGGCGGGCAGCTGGCTCCTCGGCCCCCTGGACCGGTGACGTATCCAGTATTCGCCTGCGCGGCCGGTGGGGGTCACGGGCAGTGATGACGGTGCCACCGGATCGAGGCGTGGCCGTGCCCGAACGGCGCTAGCACTCGAATTCGGCTTTCGATGAGGCTGACCCGATATCGGAAGGTTTGATCGGGCGGCGGTCGGACGGGCGTGGTGAACGAGGTGCTGGCCCAGTTCCGGGACAACGATCAGCCCATTCCCGAGAATTTTCCGGAGTCGGTGCGGCGTTGTCTGATCGACACGGACGTGTACTTGCGCCGGTCGTTGATCACAGTGCACGCGGACGACCTGGTCGTATGACCGCTCCGGATCAGTCGGCGAAACTGATCATCGACTTGAGCGCCGTGGACTTCCTTGCCTCGTCGGGGCTGACTGTCCTGCTCAAGACCCGACGCGGCATGGGCATCGGCACGGCACTGCGTGTGGTGGCCACGGGTACCGCCCGGCGAGTCATCGACATCACGGGGTTGGGTGGCGTTCTGTCGATCGATCCCACGCTCGACGACGCGCTGGCCGGCTTCTGAACGGTCGCTGCGACGGTGCCGACGTGACCTGTCCCGTCGCAGCGGATATGCGGGGGCAAGGACGCGTCGTTCCCGAGGCCAGGCGGCCGGGATCGACGGCAGCAGAGCTGGCGATCGGCTGGGCGGGCCGTGCTGTCAGTGTTCGCAGACTGGTGGTGTGTCTCCGAGACGGAGGTCGTCTCGCGGAACAGGAAGAGAAGAGCCCAGGCCGGCTCGCAGCGCCGGCACCGGCACCGACCGCTCGCTCTTCTGCCGGTCCTATCGCGCTTCGACGAGGCTGGGGTCGGCCACGATGACCGCGGCGAGGTCGCGGACCTTGCGGTTGGTGCGCTGGGACATCTGCGTGAGCCAGACGAACGCCTCGTCGACGGTGAGACGACGGCGGGCCATCACGATCCCCTTGGCCGTCGCGATCACGTCCCGCGTGTCCAGTGCACTGATCAGGCCGCGAATTTCGTCCTGGGCGAGGGCCCAGCGGGACGCGGTCAGTATCACCCCGGACATCGCCGTGGTGAACACGGCGATCAACGCAGCGTGCCCCGGTTCGAACGTCCCCGCCTGCCGGCTCCACACGTTCAGCGCACCCGACAGGTGCCGGCCGCGGCAGCCGACCCCTCTCCGGTCGGTGACGTCGTCGGCGCGGACGAACAGGGGACAGGACAGCGACGTCTTGATGCCGGCTGCGGATGCGGCGTCGGCGAACGCGGGCCACCGAGTGCGTGCCTGCTCGCTATCGGTGCGCACGACGGTCTCGGTGCGCGTCGCTTCGAGGCACGGTCCGTCGTCGAGGGAGTACTGGGCCTTGTCGAGGGGAAGGACGTCCTCGTCGGTCGCCGCGACCGTGGCCGGTACGCCGTGCTCGAACAGGGTGACGCTCGCGGCGTCGGCCTCGGGCACCAGCAGCACCACTCGCGCGGCCATCCGCGCCAGCGTTTCGTCGCGCGGGTGCTCGGGTCTCAGCGACTCCGTCAGTTCCAGCAACGCCGCTGAAACATCGTGAACGTGATCCATTTTCACTCTTTCAGCAAGCTATCGCCCGAGTACGGGTGAAAGCCCGCCTTGCCAACCCTGTCATTTCCGCGGGTGAAGCGCCAGACGGTGCAGCCTTCCGTGCAGGCGTTCGGGCCGAGTCCGTTCGCCACGGGACAACCGGTCCATAGGGGTGTTGCATCGATGCTGCAGTGGTTGGTGATCGGTTGCACGGTCGGCGTTGCAGCGGTTCAGCCTGCCCGCCGTCGCACCGCGGCCCGCGGCCTCCGTGCGAGGCCGGCGTGGGACTGGATTGGTGCGCGAGTAGTTTGGTCTCTCGGTTTCTCGAGGAGTGTCCGATCAGGGTTTCACCGTTTCCGCCGCCACCCCAAAACCCGTTTCCTGCCGAGGCCGCTGCGCTGTTTCGGGTGGCGACGATGGCGAGAGTCGTGCGTCGTCGCCGCGTCGGGTGAACTGGACTTGGTCACCTGTCGGCGGCTCGCCGCCGCCGAGGCCGCCTTCCGCGGCGCGTCCCTGGCCGTCCTCGACCGGATGAGCCTGCTCGGCCAGGTGCCGTGGCCGCGACGCACATGGGCTGAGTGTCCTATGTAGACAGCGGCAACCAGACGCTGGTCGTTACACTTCGACGTTCCAGAGTGGTGAGCTGGATATCCTGTGGCGACCTTGCGCGCATCCTGTGCGACGCCACTGCCGGCGGCAGCCATGGTTGGCGCCGTAGTGGCTTCCGCAAAATGCGTGACAGCCGAAATTTACCCGGTCGGGATGTTTCGCCGGCATCGCGCACGACATCTGTGACAAAGGTAGGGGGGTGGACGCGGTGATCCGCGTGCTATGGCGGCGTCTTCACCCGTCGAGGCGATCATGATCTTGTTCCGGTGGCAGGCGCACCGAGTGGTCGGTTAGCGTGGAACCAGCCGGGGAAATCGGCGCGCCACAAGCGCCTCGCCAACCGGCCACCCGGAAGGCGTCCGATCAGAAATCTGAAAGGCCTTCATTTCCTGTGCAAGACATGTTCACTGTACCTGGGAGAAGGCAATGTCATTCGGAGACGACACGGCGACGATTCGTCGTTCACAGTGGGCCGTCGGAAGGATTTGCGGCCGGCTCTTGGCGGCGGTGCTCCTGTCGTTGGGTCTCGTTTGCCCGGACGCGTACGCCTACCCTTCGCGGGTTCAGGTGTTCGTTGCGAACAGCGGTTCTGACAGCGTCACCGTGTACGACACCCGGATGAACGAGGTGGTGGCGACCGTCCGAGTTGGACGGTCGCCGGTCGGTGTGGGCGCAGCACCCGGTGGGGACCGGGTCTACGTCACCAACGAGCTCTCCAACACCGTCTCGGTGATCGACGCCCGGACCTACGCGACACTCGCGACCGTGCCGGTGGGCCTCCACCCGTTCGGTGTCACCGTGACCGGATCGCACGCCTACGTCACCAACTTCGGCGCCGACAACGTCACCGTGATCGACACTGCGACGAACACGGTCGTGCGGAACATCCCGGTGGGCCGGTTCCCGCACAGCCCGGCGGTCAGCCCGGACGGGCACCTGGTGTACGTGAGCAACAACGGCGCGGCCACTGTCTCAGTCATCGACGCCGGCTCGGACCGGGTCGTCGCGACGCTGCCCGTGGACCGGTTCCCGGCCGGGATCGCGGTCACCCCGTCCGGCGACCGTGTCTACGTGGCGGCAACCGGTGCGAACAGCGTGAACTCCCTCAGCGCCACGATGCCGACGCCGATGACGACGCAGCCGGTCGGGCAGGCGCCGGTAGGCATCGCGGTCACCCCGCGCGGCCAGGTCTACGTCGCCAACGCCGGTTCCGACACGGTGTCCCTGCTGGGCCGGAACGCACCGGCGCCCATCCCGGTGCAGGACGAGCCCGAAGGGTTGGCGGCGTCCCCCGACGCCAGCTACGTCTTCGTCACGAACTCGGCTTCGGGGTCGATGTCGGTCATCGACACCGTGACGAACACCGTGGTCGCGACCGTACCCGTCGGCAGCGAACCGGAGGGGCTCGCCGTGACGTCGTGAACCTGGCCACGCGGTGACCTCCTCACACCGCCGGACAGCAACCGCGCCGCGAGTACACCTGCTCGCGGCGCGGTCCGGCAGCCGCGGTAATTCGACAGGACGTTGGCTGTCGTGAAGATCGATCCGGTGCTCACGCTACGCTGCGCCGATCTCGCAGAGCTGGGTGTCCTTCCACGATCTCGAGTCGGCTCTGGCCTTCGGGCGTGCCGGGCGAATGTCCAGCGTGGACATCCGTGGCTACGGTGTGTTCGCCGCGGCACTGCTTGGGCAGCGGCGGCGGTCGTCCATGTCACTGGCGGCTGGTCATGGGCCCCCCCCGAGTGGCTGGGCACCACCGCAGTGCCCCTTCAGGTTGCGGAGCCGGTGGCTGTCAACCGGGCGAGATGGTCGGTAATCCGTCGATGCAGGTCGGTGGCCGCCATACCCAGTTCCGCCAGGGTAATTTCCTCGACGGGAGTGCCACTTGGCCCAGGGATGCTTGTCGCAGAGGCGGCCTTGTCGTTCATCGCGGACACCGGACCTCCGATAGCGGACTGCTACCTCATGCCCTACCCAAGCGGGAAGCAAGTCAACCGGTGCCGTGTTGCCCGCCGGGTGCAGATAGGGGTCATCCGTCGGAGCGTTCATGATCACCACGGTGTGCACGGAGACCCGTTCGGCTCGTGTCGACAGTTCGCCGGTGAGTCGGCGGGCCGTGTGACAGGCCACCTCGCAGCGCGACCGCAGCAAAACGGCGGACCGGGTGATCGGGAAGGGAGACCGTGTCCACGAGGTGTTCGGCGAGGTAAACGCCACGGGTGCTGGCGAGCACGTAGCCGGAGGTGAGGGGAAGACCGTCCAGCCCCGCTGCGTTGGAGGTTCCGGACGGACGCGACGAACTGGTACAGGCCCGGATCGGTGGGCCAGTTCCGGGAGGCATCCGTGGCGCCGGTCGCGGCGCAGGGCGCCGAGGCCGATCACTAGCCCGGCCACGGCGGCCAGCCAGGCGTCGACGACCAAGGTGGACAGCATCCCGGTCGACCCACCGATCATGCTCGCCGCTGCCCATCGGACACCGGTTGTGTCGCGGCGGAGGGCGTCGTACCGCTCGGCCACCGACAGCAGGGGGCCGGCATCCATACGCACGAGTGTGACACTCCTGTATCAGACCTTCGGCCAGAATGAGTCAGCGGTCGTGGTCGGCGTGGCGCCACCAGGCCGCTGTCGCGGCGATCCCTGCGACGCCGACCAGCGCGACGAGGGTGAAACCGAGCGCGCCGGGTGGGTCGCGGTCGGGGCCGGCGAGTTGGGTGTACAGCGCGGGGACGGACCACGGGAAGTACTGCCCGTAGCCGAGCAGGGCGACCACTTGCGCGGAGAAGACGGCGGCGATCATCGCGGCGACGCCGGCGAGGTAGCCGCGGCCGGCGCTGGCGGCCAGCGCGAACGGGGTCACCAGCAGGACCGTCAGCGCGGTCGTGATCAGCAGTACGGCCAGCCCGTGGAACGCGACCTCGGCGGACCAGCCGGGCAGGCCGATCACGGTGCCGATGAGCAGGCCGAGGACGAAGAGGTAGCAGGACAGGAGCAGAGACCACGCGGTGGCGACGGCGAACTTCGCGCCGACGATCGTAGTGCGTGCGGTCGGCAGGGCCAGCAGGTCTTTCACCGTGTCCTGGCTGAATTCCCGGCCGAAGAGCCACACGACGACGAGGCCGAACAGCAGTGCGCCGCCCGCGGCGGCGGTCTGGGCGAGCAGGGCGAAGTAGGCGGGCCAGTCGGCGGTGCCGCCAGTCAGTGAGGCTTTCGTGCCGAGTAGGCCGAGGGACCGGGCGCGCCGGAGGTTCTGGAGGATGAACATGATCAGCCCGCCGAACGCGCCGGCGACGGTGAAGGCGGCCGCGGTGACCCAGGGCAGCCGGGAGCGGCGTGCTTTGAGCAGTTCGACGCGGATGGCGGCGGCTGCAGGGTTCACGAGGTGCTCACCAGGCGCAGGAAGCAGGTTTCCAGGTCGTCCTGCTCCACCGCGAGCCGGGACGGCAGGCAGCCGGCTGTGACGAGGAGGGTCGCGATCTCGTCGGGGCGTCCGATCGCGCGCTTGTCTTCGAGTTCGAGACCGTCATCTCCGTTGAGGGAGACGGGATGGCCCGCGGCGCGCAACGCCGCCGCGGCGGCGTCCCGGTCCCGCGCCAGCACGCTCAGCCGCGGCCGGGCCTGAGCCACGAGATCGGTGGTGTCGCCTTCCCAGACGAGCTTTCCCTGGTCGAGGACACCGATACGGGTGGCCAGGCGGGCGACCTCGGTCAGGATGTGGCTGGACAGCAGCACGGCCACGCCGTCCCGGGCGAGTTCGCCGAGCAGCGCGCGGATTTCGGCGACGCCGGCGGGGTCGAGGCCGTTGGCCGGTTCGTCGAGCACGAGCAGGTCGGGCCGGTGGATGAGGGCCTTGGCCAGGCCGAGTCGCTGGGCGTTGCCGAGCGAGAGCGTCCGCGCGCGGTGGTGGGCGTACGTGCCGAGGTTGAGCCGGGTGATCACGTCGGACACCGGTTCGCCGCCGCTCAGCCCGCGCAGCCGGGCAGCCACCCGGAGGTTCTCGGTGACGGTCAGGTCCGGGTACGCCGTGGGCGTCTCGACGAGGTAGCCGACGCGGGACCACATCGCGTGGGCGCCCGGCCCGACGCGCGTGCCCAGCAGGGACACCCGGCCACTGGTGGGGCGGACCATGCCGAGCAGCATCCGGATCGTGGTGGTCTTGCCCGCGCCGTTGAGGCCGAGCAGCGCGTAGATTTCGCCGGGTGCCACGGTGAGGGTGAGCTGGTCCACCGCCGCGACCTCGCCGTAGCGCTTGGTCAGGCCGGTGGCGTCGATGGCCTGGATGCCGGTCATGGGGAGCCTCGTTTCGCGCGCGTGACAAACGGCGCCGACCAGGCTTCCCGGCTCTCCGCGTCCCACCCTACGCCGACCGGTGCCCTAACTGTCCTCAGTGGACAGTCTCCCTCTTCGTGCTCGGCTTCGGCGGCGACGTTGCGGATGCCGCGCGGCCGGACCGACCGGACCGACCGGACCGACCGGGCGTACAGCCCGCGGTCGTCCCGGCCCACCCGGCGACTTCCGCGTTCGTCACGACGCGCTCCGGCAGGTACGAGCCGAGGCCGAGAATTCCGATGGGCACAGACACTCCTGGAGGTCGATGGGCTGGGTCCGCGCCGGTCACATCGCCGCGCCGCCGTCGACCTGCAGCACCTGCCCGGTCACGTACGACGCGCGGTCCGAGAGCAGGAACGCGACGACCCCGGCGATCTCCTCGGGCCGGGCGAAGCGCCCGAGCGGGATGTTCTCCAACGCCTTGGGCCGGGCGGGCAGCGGGATGTCGTCGAGCAAGGCCGTTTCGGTGATTCCCGGCGCGACGACGTTGACGCGAATTCCGTACGGTGCGCCTTCTCGGGCCAGTGTCTTGCTCATGCCGATCAGCCCGGCCTTTCCGGCCGCGTAGTTCGCCATGGTGACGAAGCCGCGGATGCCGACGATGGAGGAAATGGTGACGACCGCCCCCGACGGCGGCGCATGAACCGGAACAACACGGGCTGGCACACGTTCCACACGCCGGTGAGGTTGACGTCGAGCGCGTCGCGCCAGGCCGCTTCCGGCATCAGCGCGACCGGCGCGTTGCGCGTGATGCCGGCGTTGCCGACCAGCGCGGTGAGCGGGCCGACTTCGGTGTCGGCGCGCTCGACGAGCTCTTCGACGGCTTGCTTGTCCCGGACGTCGCACGGGGCGAACAAGGTCCGCCTGCCGAGCTGTTTGACTTCGTCCGCCAAGGATTCCGCCTCCGCGGCGCCGGTCAGGAAGCAGCCGGCGACGTCGTGGCCGGCGGCGGCCAGTTCGAGCACGACGGCGCGGCCGATGCCGCGCGAGACGCCGGTCACGAAGGCGCAGCCGGGCCTGAGCTGACCGCGCTCGCGAGCCTGGGCGTCGCGCTGTTCATGTTCGCCGTCGGCCTCGAGGTCGACCTGGCCCGCACCGGCGCGGCCCGGGCGGCCGTCGCGGTGTCCGCCCTGTCCACCTTGCTCCCGCTGGCGCTCGGCGCCGGGCTCGGGCTGCTCCTCGCCTCGTCGCGTGCCGTACCGCACGGCGTTCGTCCTGTTCTTCGCCCTGTCCATGGCGGTCACCGCGTTTCCCGTGCTGGCCCGGATGCTGGTCGAACGCGGGCTGCAGCGCAGCCGCCTCGGGGTGCTGGCGCTGACTTCGGCGTCGCTCAGCGACGTGCTCGTGTGGGGTCTCCTGGTCGGCGTGGTCGCCTTGGCCAACCCGGCGGGGACGAGCCCGTGGCGACTGGTGCTGCTCGTGCCGTACGTCGCTCTCCTCCTGGCGGTGCGCCCGCTGCTGCGACACCTGGTGCGCCCGACGTCCGGCCGGCCGCCGAAGGACAGGTTCGTCCTCCTGTTCGTGGGCATGCTGGTGTCCGCCGGGATCACCGAGTTCCTGGGCCTGCACTTCATCTTCGGCGCGTTCATCTTCGGCGCGCTGGTGCCGCGGGACGCGAAGGGAACGCTCCACGCGGACCTCGTCCGCCAGGCCACCCGGCTGGGCGGGCTGCTGCTGCCGATCTACTTCGTCATCGCCGGGCTGCAGGTCGACCTGTCCGGTTTCGGCGTCACCGGTCTGCTGACGCTGGCGTTGATCCTGCTGGTGGCGATCGGCGGCAAGCTCGGCGGCGGCTACCTCGGCGCGCGCGCCGCGCGGCTGGACCACCGGACCGCGCTCGCGGTGGGCGCGCTGATGAACACCCGCGGGCTGACCGAGCTGGTGATCCTCACGATCGGCCTGCAGCTCGGTTTCCTGGACGGGCCGCTGTACACGCTGCTGGTCGTCATGGCCGTGGTGACGACGGCGATGACGGGCCCGTTGCTCAGCGCATTGAAGGTCACCGATCGGACGCATCCCCCGATCGACGCGTTCCTCCCAGTGAGCGCAAACCGATCCTGAATCCGGCTGGTTACCCTCCGTGCTACGGTGGGCCCGCCTTGACGACTTGAGGAGATGGCATTGACTGAAAAGGCTTTCGCCACCCCGTTGGACCAACGCTACTTCGAGGACTACGTCGCGGGCTCGACGTACGAATTCGGCACGGTGTCGGTCACCGAAGCGCAGATCATCGAGTTCGCGAAGGAATACGACCCTCAGCCCTTCCACGTGGACCCGGCCGCGGCGGTCGACGGCCCCTTCGGCGGCATCATCGCGAGCGGCTGGCAGACGGCGGCGCTGATGATGCGCTTGTTCGCCGAGCACTACCTTTCGAGCGTCGCCAGCCTGGGTGGCCCGGGCGTGGACGAGCTGCGCTGGCTGCGGCCGGTCCGCCCGGACGACCGCCTGCACCTGCGGGTGACGGTGGTGGACACGAAGGCGTCGAACTCCAAGCCGGACCGGGGTTTGGTGCGGACGCTGGCGGAGCTGGTCGACGACGCGGGTGAGCCGGTGTTCCGGGTGACGGTGCTGAACTTCCTACGTCGCCGGGAGCCCGGGGCCTGAGAAGTCATACGGTGAACCGGCTCGCCCACGCGACGGCCGCCGGGAGTACCTCGGCGGCCGGGACGACTTCGTCGACCAAGCCGATCTCGTGTGCCCGCGCCGCCGAGACCACCGCGCCGGTGTAGATCAGTTCCTTGGCCCGCGAAATCCCGACCAACCGCGTCAGCCGCTGGGTTCCCCCGGCTCCGGGCATCACGCCGAGTGTCACCTCCGGCAACCCGAGCCGCGCGTTGGCCGCGCAGATCCGGTGGTCCGCGGTCAACGCGAGTTCGCAGCCGCCACCGACGGCGAAGCCGGTGATCGCCGCGACCACCGGCTTCGGGATCTCCGCCACCGCCGTGAACGCCTCCTGCATCCGCCGCGCGAACGGCACGATCGAGGCGTAGCCCAACGCCGCGATCTCCCGGACGTCGATGCCTGCCGAGAACTTGTTGCGCCCGCCGTAAAGGATCACCGCCGTGACAGCCGGGTCCTTCGCTGCCCGCAGCGCCGCCCGCCGGAGTTCGTCGCGGCCACGGGTGTCGAGTGCGTTCAGGGGCGGGGAATCCAGGCGGATCGTGCCGATTCCCTCTTGCACCGCAAGGGTTACCGCCGACGAGATCACGGACTCTCCCTGTGGCCCGAAGGTGCACCCGACCGTATCCGGCCCACGCCAACGGCGTCAAGGCTGGCGCTGTCGGATTCGCTGTGGCACAAAGGTAATCATGACGCGCGAAAGCGAAGACCCGGACGTCTTCGGCCGGGACCGGGAGGACGCACTGCTGCAGGGTGCGCGGTGGCGGCGGATCGCCTTCCTCGGCGACAGCATCGTCGAAGCGAAGTCGCCCGATCCGGTCGCCGGCTACGAGCGGCTGTCCTGGCCCGACCGGGTCGTACGCGCGCTCCGGCGGCAGCAGCCCGATCTGGTCTCGCTGAACCTCGGCGTCCGCGACCTGACCGCGGCACAGGTGGCCGAGACGCAGCTGGCCCCGGCGCTGGCGTTCGGACCGGACCTGGCGTTCGTCGTCTGCGGTGGCAACGACGTCATGCGCCGCGGGTTCCGTCCGGCGGGCACCCGGGAGAGTCTCGACGGAATGGTCCGAGCCCTGCGAGCCGAAGGCGCCGACGTCGTGCTGATGGCGACCTTCGACACCGGGCCGCTGGACGTCCCCGAACCACTCCGCACCCGGATCGTCACCGGGATGCCGGTGGTACGCGCGGTGGTGCGGGAAGTGGCCGCTGCCGACGATCGGGTGACGCTCGTCGATATCGCCGACCATCCACGTGCGCGGGATCGCGGAATACTCAGTGCGGACGGCATTCACGCCAACCACGTCGGTGAAGCGATCATCGCTTCGGCCGTTCTGGCGAACCTGCCGGTAACGCATTGAGCGCTTTCTCGCGTCGGCGATCCGGAACGACGGCGGACCGGCCCTGGTAGTCGATCAGATCGCGGTCGAGGGCGATCTGCGGATAGAGAACACACGAATCACGGGACGTGGGGACCGTGGAGCCGTGCGGCTCCGGAACGCTCACGTCGGTGGTCATCTGGGCTAGTACTCCAGCCGCACTTCGTTAGGTTGGGTGGCGTCGTCGGTAGTGGCTGGTTTTGGCGCGGTGTTGGTGGCGTCGGCGCCAGCGCGACCAAGCCCAGACATGAGCCTGGGCGGGAAGTCGGGTCAGGTGTGCCAGGAGACGGCGGATTTCGGCGAGGGTGAGTGGGATGAGGCCGCTGCCAAGGCTTTTGGGGTGATTGCAGCGGCGACGGCGAGGTAGGTGTGAGCCAGCATGGCCAGAGCGACGTGCCGATACCAGGCGTCGTATCGGCGGACCTGGTAGTGGTCGAGACCGACTTCGTTTTTGGCGGTCTGGAAGCATTCCTCGATGGCCCAGCGGGCTCCCGCGACGCGAACGAGCTCGGCGTCGTCGGTGCCCTCCGGGCCGCAGCAGAGATAGTAGGCGAGCTCGGGTTCCTTGTCGGCAGCGGTGATCTGACGTCGGATGAGCAGCCATCGGGTCCAGCCGGGCGGGGTGTGTTCGCCGGCGGGCAGCGATGCCACCGCCCAGTCGTAGAGTCGTGGTCCTTTCGCGCCGTCGCCGGCCGAGCGTCGTTTCCAGGCTTGTTCCGGGGCGTGGTCGGCGCGAGCGGAACCGGCAACAGCCGGGATGGTCTGACTGCGAGGAACTGCGAACACATAACCGATCCTGTGCTGCTCCAGCCACGCCCGGAACTTCGAGTCCTGACCGTAGGCCTCGTCAGCTGCCACCCAGGACGCGGGAACGTCGGCATCGAGTGCTCGGGCGAGCATGGTCGTGGCCAGCACCGCTTTCGTGGCGAATTCGACCTCGTCGGCAACGGCGGCGTCGTGACACCGGGGACGATCGGCGATCCAGGACTTCGGAAGATACAGCTCACGGTCGATCAGTGTCCTGCCCCGCCCAGAGGTATAGGCCAGGAACACACCCAGCTGGCAGTTCTCGACCCGCCCGGCCGTGCCGGAATACTGCCGCTGCACACCCGCGGACTTGGTGCCCTTCTTCAGAAACCCGGTCTCGTCAACGATCAACACACCATCCCGCTCGCCCAGGTGCCGCGCCGCATAGGCCCGGACATCATCGCGGACACCGTCGGCGTCCCAGCTGGCCGCGTTCAGCAGTCGCTGCATCCCATCCGGCGTCGCGTCGCCGGCCACCTCGGCCAGCGTCCACCCGTTCTTGCCCGCCAGCGGCGCCAACAGCCCCCGCACATACGCCCGCGCACGCCGACGCGGTTCAGTCCGCAAGAACCGGCCAGCCACCAGCGCAAACAGGTCATCCAAACCGGCCGCCCACGCCTCAACATCGTCGTCCACAATCACAAGACCGGCAGGCTACGCCACTGATAACGAAGTGCGGCTGGAGTACTAGCGGGCGGGTGGGGCCACGGCGCGCAGCGGTGCGCTGACGTCGTGCAGGTGTCGCAGGACGTAGTAGTAGGTCTTGAACAGTCCGCACTGGGCGTAGTCGATCCCGTGATCGGCGCAGAATTTCTGCACCAGAGGCTGCGTGCGGCGCAGGTTGACGCGAGGCATGCTGGGGAACAGGTGGTGCTCGATCTGGTAGTTCAGACCGCCGAGGGCGAAGTCGACCCACGGCCCGCCGCGGACGTTGCGGCTGGTGAGAACCTGCTTGCGCAGGAAGTCGAGCTTGCTCTTGTCGGTGTAGGTGGGCATGCCCTTGTGGCCCGGCGCGAACGAGCAGCCCATGTACACGCCCCACAGCCCCTGATGCACGGCGATGAACGCCAGCGCCACCGGCGGGGACAGCACCACGAACACCGCGCCGAGGTAGATACCGATATGGGCGAACAGCAGCACCGCTTCGAGCCGGCGGTGCTTGACCTCGTCGTCCCGCACCGCTTCGACGCCGGCCCAGTGCAGGCTCAGCCCTTCCAACAGCAACAGCGGGAAGAACAAGAACGCCTGGTGCTTCGACGTCCAGCGCACGAACCCGCTCTTCTCATCCGTCTGCCTGCGAGAGAAGGCAAGCAGGGGGATGTCGATGTCGGGGTCGTCGTCCTCGTGGTTGGGGTTGGCGTGGTGGCGGGTGTGCTTGCTCATCCACCAGCCGTAGCTCATGCCGATGACCCCGCCGAGAGCGTAGCCGAGGCGGTCGTTGGCTCGGCCGGTGCGGAAGATCTGGTTGTGGCCGGCGTCGTGGCCGAGGAACGCGATCTGGGCGAACATCACGGCGAAGAACACCGCGGTCGCCAGCTGCCACCAGGAGTCGCCCAGCAGCACGAACGCCACGCAACCGCTGACCAGGGCGAGCAGCGTGAGGCTGATCTTCATCGCGTAGTAACCGTAACGCCGGTCGAGCAGTCCTTCGGCTCGCACGAGGCGGCCAAGTTCGCTGAAATCGTTGCGCGATGACGCGCGAACGCCGGCCTCGGCGCTCACCGGAGACGTGGTCATGTCTGTCCTTCCCCAAAGTCCGCGGCGCCAGGGACTGGGGCAACCACTCGTTACCCGGTCGGGTTCCCAGGCCTGCCCAGCGCCAAACCAGATCGCGGCGCGGCTGTGCCTGGTCGGATCATCGGCGATCTCGACGGCCGCATCTGCGAAGCCCAGCAGAACGGATGACTCGGTGAGGCCCGGGCCTCCGTGTTCTTGCTCCCCGACCACCTCGGCATGACCGCACCCCTGCCGCCCCTTGGTCGAAATTGCCTCGTTCGCGCCCCGCGGCGGATCGGCAACTTCGTCGACCGCCTCGTTCTACCGGCCCGCCCTCTTCGCCCGCGACCTCGCCGAGGCCGCCACCGGCGGCCGGCTGATCTCAAGCGCCGAGACGACTGTAGATGCGGCCGGCCAGGGACGCGGCCAGTTGGTTCAACGCGGCGGGGGGATCGAGCTGCGCGAACTGCCCGAGCAGTTCCGCCGCGGCGTAGGCCTCCGCTTCCGACAGCACCGCGGCGCACCGCGAGCGCGGGGGTGAGATTCCGCTAACGCACGTGTTGCTCCGTTCCACCCCACGAACCGGATCCGGCGCGCTAACTTCCCTTCATGGTGCGCGCTCTGATCTGCCTGGTCCTGTTCGCCGGGGCCACGACGCTGGCCGGCTGCTCGTCGGACGGCGGGCACGAGGTCGCCGTCGACGCGGTCCGCCAAGCCGCTTCCGGCGCCAAGCCCGCGACCTGCCCCGTCGGCTTCGATCTGCCCGGTGCCCTGCGGACCGCCGGTGTCGATCGCCCGGTGCAGCCGGACGCCACGGACGTCGAAGTGTCCGAAACCGACACCCCCGCGGCCGACCCGGTCGCCGCGCAGCAGAACGGGATGTCCGCGCTGGACGCGGCCGCCGGCGCCTACATCGAGTGCGGCTACCGGGTCGACGGGAAGGCGCTCACGGTCCGCCTGGTCGCCACGCGGGCCACGGGTGCCATGGCGTTGCTCGCGCCGCAGCTGCAGCGGGACGCGCACCTGGCGGTCGACGAGCTACGGGCCTTCCTGGACACCAAACCCGGCCCCGGCGAGGTCGAGGTGGTCGGTGGGTCGGTGGCCGCCGGCGGTCTGGCGGCCACCGGCGGGGACGCGGCTCTGCTGGTGTCCTCCGAGGCGCCCGACCTGCACGACGACGCCTTGCGCACGGTCGCCGGCGCGCTCCTCGGCCAGATCAAGTTCTGAGTTCCGCCCCGGGTCCCGGCTGTCGTAACGCCAGAACGGCCGCACGCTCAGCGCCCCCGCAAGTGTCAGAAGTCGGCCCACGACGAGTGCCGAGCCGCCGACAGCCGCCGCTAGAACTGCTCGGTTCCGGCGGGGGCAAGAGCGCGTGCCCTCCCTGTGTGCTCTGTCCGGCCTCGTGACCTTGTCGGGCGCACCCGTCGGCTGCTGGCCTCTGAGCTGATCACACGTGCAGAGCGCAGCAGCGGGGCGACCGGCGCCCGGGGCAGTTCTCACGAGCGCCAACGCATCGGTCGGCGTGTCGATTGTCCTCAAAGCCGCAGCCGGCACCGTCGACCCCAAGATCGATCTGAACTGGACGGCCACGCCGGACACCTACGCCACCGGATACGAGATCATCCGGACCGGCGGACCCGCGACATCCGTCCCCGGCCGGACCACCCTCACCTGCAGCGACACCGCCACCGGTGCCGCGACCGCCTACACCTACACCATCACCGCCGTGTACGGCGTCACACGATCGACCACTCGCACGATCAACGTGCCGATCTGCTGACGGCCGCGCAATTCCACCCGGCACCCGGTTTGGCAGACGCCGTCTGCGTGGGCTGGTGTTCGACGGTAATCGGTTCGTTCGCCGGCAATGAATCGATTGCCCTCGAGGCTCACGTCACCGGTGACACCGGTTTCCGAATGGTGGCGTCGGGTCGCTCGGCGCCGCGCGGATGTATTGCGTTGTTTCGGGGCAAGACCGGGACCGGCCAGGTCCGGGCCCGTGGGCAAGCGGTCACCGACTGTCAGTTGTTCCTGTCGCAATCCTGGGACGGCACCACGGCCGGCGACCCCTGCCACCGTCGCCGAGCGCCCTGGCCCCGGCCAGGCCCGGAAATCTACGGAGAGTGGAGTGAGAATCGAGCAGTGAAAGGGTGGAGGGCGGTTGAACCTTCCCGTACCGAGTGCTGCGGCTCTGTCCGAGTACGCCCCGGCCTGGCGAAACGTGATTTCACCGCAAAGGTGCGCGGTGTCGTGGTGGCGGGTTGTGGGTGCGATGGTCACTCATGTGGGTGGTCCCTCCTCTCACACTTTCGTGTGCTTCAGGTGGTCTTTTCTGGCGTGTCGAGTCGCCTGTGCATATCGTTCCCCGGATCGGTACCCAGGTGGCGGATCGTCGCTTCCCTGTGGACGCATTTCCGGCCCAGACTCCCGCCGGCTTTCTAGTCGAGTCGGTGGGAGGAAATACCCATGAACAGCGATTGTCGCAGAACGTGGACGTGGCGCCGGGCTAGTGCGGTGGTGGGTTTGTGTGCGGCTTTGAGCACTCTGGTTCTGGGGCTGGTGCTGGGGGTTCCGCAGGCCGTTGCCGCGGAAGCACCTGTCGGGCTGGGGACCGCGGGGTCCTATTCGGTGCTGGGCGGGCAGACGGTGACCAATACCGGTCCCACCACGCTGGCCGGGGACCTCGGAGTCTCTCCCGGTACCGCGATCACCGGTTTCCCGCCCGGCACCGCGGCCGGTGCGACGCACGCAGGTGATGCGGTGGCCGGCCAGGCCCAGTCCGACCTCGTCGTCGCCTACAACGACGCCGCCGGCCGCGCGCCGACCGCGAGCGTCGCGGGTGATCTCGTCGGCCAGACCCTGGTCGGTGGTGTCTACAAGTCCACCGGCCCGCTCTCGCTCGGCGGGACCTTGACTTTGGACGGCCAGGGAGACTCCAGCAGCGTCTGGATCTTCCAGGTCGCCTCCACTTTGATCACGGCCTCGGCGAGCAACGTGAACCTGATCAACGGTGCCCAGGCGTGCAACGTGTTCTGGCAGGTCGGTAGCTCGGCGACGCTGGGGACGAACTCGAACTTCGTCGGCACGATCATGGCGTTGACCTCGATCACCGTGACGACCGGCACGGTCGTCGCCGGGCGCGCGCTGGCCCGCAACGGCCAGGTCTCCCTCGACGACAACACCTTCACCATCCCCACGTGCGCCACGACCCCCACCACGACACCGAGCACCAGCACCACAGTGCCCTCCACCTCGGACACGAGCACGACGGTGTCGTCGACGTCGGACACGAGCACCACGGTGCCCTCCACCTCGGACACGAGCACCACGGTGCCCTCCACCTCGGACACGAGCACGACGGTGTCCTCGACGTCGGACACCGACACTACGGTGTCCTCGACGTCGGACACGAGCACCACGGTGCCCTCCACCTCGGACACGAGCACCACGGTGCCCTCCACCTCGGACACGAGCACCACGGTGTCCTCGACATCGGACACCGACACTACGGCGCCTTCCACGTCGCACACTCGCACCACGGTGCCGTCGACGTCGCACACTCGCACGACGGTGCCGTCGACGTCGCACGCCTCTACCACGGTGCCGTCCACCTCCACCACAGGCACGAGCACGACGTCCACCACCGGCAGTGAGACGACGACCAGCTCACCCGGCGCGGGCCTCGGCACCACCTCGTCCGGCATCGGCGGCACCGGTGGCGGCCAGGATCACGACAACGGGCCCATCGGTACGTCCGAGCTCGCCAGTACCGGGGCCAGCCCCCTGCTGAGTGCTCTGGTCGGGCTGGGAGCGTTGTTTGTCGTCCTCGGCGGATTGCTGCTCGTCTTCGCCCGCCGCTTCCGCAGGGCAAAGCGGTAAGTGCCGGACGATTCCCTGACAGTGCCCCTGCCCACGGGCAGGGGCACTCGGGCTTGTGGTCGAACCGATTCAGTTCCTTTCCGCCATCGCAGAGAGGTGCGACATGACTGATTTACTGCAGCCGGTCTGGTGCATCACCGGCGTGGACCAACTCGAGTCCGGTCATTCCCTGCCCGCGGTCGCGGTCAACCTCGTCGCCGAAGTAGGGCGGCTGCGGGATCAGGGGCAGTTCCCGGAGCACGTTTCCATGGGCGTCGAGGTGGACTCAGGCCTCCGCCTCCTCGACGTCCGGGTCCACGGCCTGTCACCGGCGCGCGATCCCGACCGCATGGAGACGATGTCGGCCATCCGCACCGTTTTCGAGCTGGCCAGTCACGCCAATGTCGTCGACATCAGCGGCACCGTCGCACCGTTGTTCACCATCCGCATCGTGGCTGTCGACTTCGACAGCATTCCCTACGCCGGGCTTCTGGGCGCAGGAATGGGCGACATCCATCCCGCGGTCCAGCACCACTGGTGACGTGCCGGCCAACGACAGGGAACTCCGCGTTCCGGGCGACTCCGCCGGATTCGCCTCCGCGGACCGGCTACCCGACGAGGGAGCCATTTCCGCCTGGACCGGCGAAGTGTGCTGAGGCGGGACAGCCGGACCAGCCGGACGGGTCGTCGCGCTCGCGGTCGGCGAGGGCGTACCGACAACGCCGCCGACACCGATGGCGATGGCTCACACGCCAGGTGCCGGCGGCCGAGTGCCGGCGCAGTAACGCCCGGCAAACGCCGTCGCGGGCGCGGTCCGGTAGCCGGTGGGACGGAATGCCGGGCTCGGTCAGCGCCCGCCGGACCTCGGCAACCGGGCCTGTCCGCCGGTTCCCGGGCTGTCATCCGCGCGAGGTCGGGCGGTGTGCCGGTGGAACCCGGGGCGGCCGGCCCAAGCGGGCCACAGCGGACTCGGTGCCTGAATACCTTAGTTCGGCGGTGTAAGACCTGCTCGCGTCAGGACGGAGCATCCCGGACGGTCATCCCAATGGGTGTTCGGCGTCGACCCGAGTTGTCCTGCCCGTGGCTACGATGGTCCGGGTGGCTTGGACCGAACCGTAGGTCCAGAAGATACGCATCGGCTCGGTGTCGGAGGCGTTGCGAAAGCGGTGTGGGACATCGGCGTCGACGTAGGTCGTGTCCCACGTGGACAGGTCGTGCTCCTCGCCGTCGATCTCCACCACCGCGTTGCCCTGCAGGATCACGACGCTCTCGGGGCAGTTGTGCGTGTGCAGCGGGATCCCGGCACCCGGCTCGAACTGCGTCATGCCGTTGAGGAAGACCTCGGCGCCGCGGTGCTTGGTCACCAGCGGGATGGTGCTGGCCCCGCCGCCGCGGGAGAACGCGGTCAGCTCGGCGGGACGCAGCACGGAAGCGGGAAAGTGGCCGGTCAAGGTCAGGCTCCGATCCAGACGGTCTTGGTGTTGCAGAATTCGCGGATACCTTCGGCACCGAGCTCCCGGCCGTAGCCGGACTTCTTGATGCCACCGAAGGGCAGGCGGGGGTCGGACGCGACCACGCCGTTGACGAACACGGCGCCGGCTTCGATCTCGCGGGCCAGTTCGCGCGCACGGTCCACATCGGACGTCCAGAGGGCCGCGCCGAGGCCGAATTCGGTGCGGTTGGCCAGTTCGACGGCCGTGCCGGCGTCGGGCACGCGGATGATCGCGGCGAGCGGTCCGAATGTCTCCTCGTCGAAGGCGGCCATGCCGGGACGCACGTGGTCGAGGATGGTCGGCGGGTAGAAGAACCCGGGACCGTCTGCGGGTTCACCGCCGGCCAGGACTGTCGCCCCGGCCGCGACGCTCCGCTGGACCTGGTCGTGCAGGGTGTCGCGCAGGTTCGCGCGCGCCATGGGCCCGATGGCGGTCGCCGGGTCGGCGGGGTCGCCGATCTTCAGCTCGGCGGCGTGGCGGCGGAAGGCCGCGACGAACTCGTCGGCGACCGCGTCTTCGACGATGAACCGCTTGGCGTTGACGCAGCTCTGGCCGACGTTGACGAACCGTGCCTTCACCGCGGCCCGGGCGGCGGCCTGGATGTCGGCGTCGGCGAGCACCAGGAACGGGTCGGAACCGCCGAGCTCGAGCACCTGCTTCTTGAGCGAGGCACCGGCCTGGGCGGCGACGATCGCGCCGACCTGGGTGGACCCGGTGAGCGTGACGGCGGCGATCCGGTCGTCGGCGATCAGTGGCGCGATCTGCTCGACGTCCACCAGCAGGGTCCGGAACAGGCCCGCCGGGAATCCGGCGTCGCGCACGACTTCCTCGACCGCGAGGGCGCACTGCGGGACGTTGTTGGCGTGCTTGAGCAACGCGCCGTTGCCCGCGGCGAAGGCTGGTGCGGCGAAGCGGAAGAACTGCCAGAACGGGTAGTTCCACGGCATGACGGCCAGGACCACGCCGAGCGGGTCGTAGACGACGCCGGCCTCGGCTGTCACGCTGCGGCCCTCGAGGTATTCGGCGGCGTGGTCGGCGTAGTGCTCGCACGTGACGGCGCACTTTTCGATCTCGGCTTCGGCTTCGACGAGCGGCTTGCCCATCTCACTGACGATGAGCCGGGCGTAGCGGTTCTTGCGTTCCCTCAGGACGGCGGCGATGTCGCGCAGCATTGCCGCGCGCTCGGCCGGTGGGCGCTTACGCCACTGGCGCTGGGCGCTGACGGCGGCGTCGACGGCGGTTTCGACCTCGTCGGCGGTCAGCGGGGTGAAGCGGGCCAGTTCGGCGCCGGTGGCCGGGTTGGTGGAGACGATCACGCGGCGTTCTCCCCGATCGTGGTGAGGTGGCTGATGACGGCGTCGGCGAAGGCGGCGGTACCGAGGTCGCCGCCGATGTCGCGGGTGCGGGTCGCCGGGTCGGCCAGCGTGGCCTCGACCGCCTCGGCGATCAGCGAACCCGCCTTGAGCAGGGCGGGGTTGCCGTCGCGGCGTCCGCGCCAGTCGAGCAGCATCGCGGCGGACAGCATCAAAGACGTCGGGTTGGCGACGTCCTGGCCCGCGATGTCGGGGGCGGAGCCGTGCTGGGCCTGGGCGACACAGATCGTGTCGCCGGCGTTGATGGAGCCGCCGAGCCCGAGGCTGCCGGACAGTTCGGAGGCCTCGTCGGAGAGGATGTCGCCGAACATGTTGGTGGTCACGACGACGTCGAACCGCTCGGGATCGCGGATGAGCAGCGCGGCGGTGGCGTCGACGATCAGCTCTTCCAGCTCCACGTCGGGGAAGTCTGCGGCGACCTTGCGGACTTCGCGCAGGAACAGGCCGTCCGACAGTTTCAGGACGTTCGCCTTGTGCACAGCGGTGACCTTCCGGCGCCGGCCCCGGGCGAGCGCGAATGCCGTGCGCGCCACGCGCTCGCAGGACTTGGCGCTGATCTTGCGGATCGAGAGTGCGAGGTCGGGGTCCGGCATGAACTCGCCGGTCCCGGCATGCATGTTGCGGTCGGCGTAGAAGCCCTCGGTGTTCTCGCGCACGAGGACGAGGTCCATCGGCTTGCGCAGGACGCTGAGGTCGGGCCGCGACCGGCAGGGCCGGATGTTGGCGTAGAGGCTGAAGACCGTGCGCAGCTCCGCGGAGGGATTGATGCCCCCCTCCGACCGCGGCGGGTAGTCGTAGTGGCTGACCGGGCCGAGCAGCACGCCGTCGACCTGGGGGATGCGGTCGAGCACGTCGCCTGGCAGCGTCGTGCTCGACGTGGCCAGGCTCGCGTGCCCGATCTCGCGCGTCTCGAATTCCATGCCGACGGTGAGCGCGGCTTCGGCGGCGTGCAGCACCTTCAAGGTGGCGTCGGTGATCTCGGGGCCGATGCCGTCACCTGGCAGAACGAGAATCTTCACTGAACTTCCTTCCGGCTCGGACATCCGGCAGCGTACGCACCAGGTTGGTTTTTCACAAGGGAGTAATACCAAGATTCTGGTATAACAGTCTTGAGAAAAACCAGGGCGCGACCTATGGTTCTCCGCAACCGCCGGTGCTCCCCGGCCTCGGCGCTTCCCGCCCTTCCAGAGCAGCAAGGGAAACCCATGTCGAACCACGCCCCCGCGGCCCTGGCCGCCGACCCGATCCCCGGCTCCGCCACGACGAGCGACGGCCCCTGGCCCGGCCGGTGGTCCCGGCTGATGGACCGCGACGTCGGAATCGTGCCCATCCCGGTCTACGTCGTCCTCGTCGCACTGCTGGTCGCCTTCGTGCTCACGCACAACATCACCGGCGAGCTCGCGGTGGTCATCGGCCTCATGGTCGCGTTCGCCTTCACCCTCGCCGAGATCGGCAAGCGGGTGCCCGTCCTGCGCAGCATCGGCGGCGCGGCGATTCTGGTGACCTTCGTGCCCTCGTACCTGGCCTTCCGCGGCTGGATCCCCGCTCCGGCGGCGAAGGCCCTGGGTGACTTCTTCACCTCGACGAAGGTGCTGAACCTGTTCATCGCCTTCGTGATCGTGGGCAGCATCCTCAGCATGGACCGAAGGCTGCTGGTCCGCGGCTTCGCGAAGATCTTCGTGCCGCTGCTGGCCGGCAGCGTCGTGGCCTTCAGCGTCGGCACCGGCGTGGGGACCGCACTGGGACTGGGCTGGAAAGAGACGATCTTCTTCGTCGTCGTCCCGATCATGGCCGGCGGCGTCGGCGAAGGCGCCATCCCGCTCACCATCGGCTACGCCGCGATCCTCGGCAGCGCGCAGGGTCCGCTGCTGGCCAAGGTCCTGCCGGCCGTGCTCGTCGGCAACCTCGCGGCCATCCTCCTGTCGGGTCTGCTCGGCCACCTCGGCAAGCGCCGTCCCCACCTCACCGGCAACGGACGTCTGGAACCGGGCAAGGAAACCGACCTCCTCGACGGGCTCGAGCGCAAGCGACCGGACCTCTCGCCCCAGTCGATCGCAGCCGCGGGGGTCACCGCGGTCGTGCTCTACCTCTGCGGCGTGCTCGCCCTCGACCTCCTCGGCTTCCCGGCGCCCGTGGTGATGCTGGGCCTGGCCGTCCTCCTCAAGCTCGCGCACGGCGTCACTCCGCGCCTGCAGGACGGGGCCACGTTCGTCTACAGCTTCTGCCTGACCGCGCTCGCCTTCCCGGTCCTGTTCACCTTCGGCCTCGTCCAGGTCCCCTGGAAGGCACTGATCGCCGGGTTCACCCCCGCGCACCTGCTGACGATCGTCGCGACGGTGCTCGCCATGGTCGCCACCGGGTTCGTGGTCTCGCGCTGGGTCCGGATCCACCCCGTGGAGGGCGCGATCGTCGCCGCCACCCACAGCGGCATGGGCGGCGCCGGCGACATCGCGATCTTGTCCGCGAGCAACCGGATGCGGCTCATGCCCTTCGCCCAGATCGCCACGCGCATCGGCGGCGGCATCACGATCACGCTGGCGCTGCTGGCTGCCCACACCTTCGGGCTCTGACGAGAAGGAGCACCACCCATGGTCTGGGAAATCGCGCAGATCGACGTGCGGCCGGGAACGGAGGCCGCGTTCGAAAAGGCAGTCGGCGAAGCGGTGCCGTTGTTCGAGGGGGCTCCCGGCTGCCACAGTGTCCAGTTGCGCCGGGGCGTCGAACAGCCCCGGCGGTACTGGCTGGTCGTCGAGTGGGAGACCGTCGAGCACCACACGATCCGGTTCCGCAGCTCCGCGGAGTTCGCCCGCTGGCGGGAACTGACCGGCGACTACTTCGCCGCCGCCCCCCGAGTCGACCACGTTCACGCCGTGGACCTGTCATGACCGCGCCGGCATCACCCCCGCTGCCGGTAAACTGCGCCTGCCCGGAACTCGGACACGGACGGAGGCACATGGCACCGACCCCGCTCGCACGGCAGGTCGCTGCCCGCATCGTCGACTACATCCGCGACGAACAGACGAGCCCGGGCACCCGGCTGGTCGAACGCACCCTCGCCGAGCACCTGCGCGTCTCCCGCTCGCCCGTGCGCAGCGCGCTCCGGCTGCTCGAGGACAGCGGCGTGGTCGCCCCGGCCGAGCGGGGCGGCTACACGGTCGTGCGCACCGGAGATCAGCTCGACGACGTTCCCTTCGCCGACGCGGGTCACGACGACGGCGAGACCACCTACCTGCGGATCGCGGCCGACCGTCTCGACGGCAAGCTGCCCGACCGGATCACCGAAAGCGCGCTGGCCAGGCAGTACGGCCTGACCGCCGCAGACCTCAACCACACCCTGCGCAGGATTTCGAGCGAAGGCTGGATCGAGCGTCTCCCCGGATACGGCTGGGAGTTCCAGCCGGCCCTGACCTCCGAGAAGGCCTACGCGGACAGCTACCGGTTCCGGCTGATCATCGAACCCGCCGCCCTGCTCGAGCCCACCTTCACCCTCGACCGCAGAGCCATCGAAGAAGTCAAGGCCCAGCAGCAGAAGCTGGCCGACGGCGCCGTCTACGAGGTGGGCAACGCCGAGCTGTTCACCCTCAACCGCGCCTTCCACGAGGCGATCATGGAGTGCAGCGGCAACACCTTCCTCATCGACGGCCTGCGCCGGATCGACAACCTCCGGCGGCTCATCGAGTATCGCCGCGCCCTCGAACGCGACCGGGCGATCATCCGCTGCCGCGAGCACGTCGACATCGCCAGCCTGCTCCTCGCGGGCCGCCGCGCGGACGCGGCCGAACGGATGCGCGAACACCTCAGCACCGTGGGCGAGGAAAAGATCGCTGACAGCGCATTGCGCTGACCGGCTCGCCCGTCCTGTCGCCACCTCAAGGAGCACAACCATGCCTTTTTCAGTCAGCCGTCGGACGTTCGCTTGACCGGCGCCGCGGCTTCCGACGACGCCGTGCGCCCGCGGCGCAGGCCGCCCTTCGGCGCGACCGACTGCCACATCCACATCCTCGATCCGGACCGGTTCCCTTACCGCGTACCGGGCGACCACCCGCCGCCCGCGTCCACTGTGGATGAATACCTGCGCGTGCGCTCGCGTCTCGGGCTGACCCGGACCGTCGTGGTGACACCGTCCAACTACGGGACGGACAACCGCAGCACCCTCGACGCACTGGGCCGGCTCGGTCGCCAGGCGCGCGGTGTCGCCGTGATCGACGAATCCTTCGCCGACACGGACTTGCGAGAGATGCACGTCATGGGCGTCCGCGGCATCCGCTTCAACCTCACCCGTCCTGGTGGTGCCGGCGCAGAGCTGATCGCGCCGCTGGCCGCGCGGATCGCCCCGCTGGGATGGCACGTCCAGATCCACATGACTCCCCGCGGCATCCTCGCCAATCTCGACCGGCTGCGCGACCTCCCGGCCGACCTGGTCATCGACCACGCGGGTCGCATCCGGAGCACCGCCGACCCCGCTTTCACCGAGGTACTGCGTCTCATCGACGCCGGCCGTACCTGGGTGAAGCTCTCCGGCGTGTACCTGGAATCGACCGACGGGCCACCTGCCTACGCCGACCGCGCCGCGGTCGCGCGCGCCTTCCTGCGCGCGGCTCCGGAGCGGATGGTGTGGGGCACCGACTGGCCCCACACCACGGCGTTGCGCGGCGAGGTCCTCGTGCCCGACGACACCGCCATGCTCGACATGCTTCACCGCTGGGCCGGGAACGACCGGACGTGGGAGCGGGTTCTGGTGCTCAACCCGGCTCGCCTGTACCAATGGGACTGCACGGCACCGGTCGGCTGACCCTGCCCGGAACCACGCCGCCGAGGGCGCTCCCCGCCCGTGGGCTCGCTCCCGGAGCGGCGGCTGGCCCGGTGGCGAGTGCAAGTACGAGACCTGGCCGGCGGAGGCGCTCGGACGTGGTCGTCCTTACCCGCGCTGGAACCCGGAGCTGGGCCGTCGGCCGATCCACATGGCCGAGCCGGTCTTCGACTCGCTGTTCGGGCCGCTCGACGTGCATCCGGTCGCTATCACGTGGCAGTCAGCCGCCGGGCGAGGCTTCCAGCGCCGCGATCGCCCGGCGTCCGAGGCTGCCCTGCACGTGCTTCTTCATCGCCCGCTCCGCCGCCCGGGCGTCCCCGGCGATGACCGTCTGCGCGATCTCGGCGTGCTCACGCCGGACGCGCTCGCGGTCTTCGTCGGAGTCCGGTGTGGACCGCAGCCCGACCAGGCGGTAGCGGTCGGCCTTGTCCCAGAGCCCTTCGAGCAGCGACGACAGCAGCGGGTTGTGCGACGCCGCGTACACACTGCGGTGGAACGCCCGGTGCGCCAGCAGCGCCTCGAACCCCGTCGACGCGCTGAGGGGTTCGAGGCCCTTCAGCGCCGATTCGATGGTGGCGATGTCGGCGTCCGTCCGGCGGCCGGCGGCGAGCCGGGTGGCCAGGGGGTCGAGGTTTTCGCGGATCTCGAACAGGCTGCGCGCCTCCGCGGCGTCGAGCTCGGTGACCCGCGCGTCGCGGTGCGACGCCAGCGTCACCAAGCCCTCCGCGTCCAGCCGCCGGAGTGCCTCGCGCAGGGGAGTCGTGCTGAGCCCCAGCTCGACGGCGAGGTGCTCCTGGGAGATGGTCTGCCCGGCGGCCAGCTCCCCGGCGAGGATGCGGCGGCGCAGTTCGTCGTAGGCGTACGCGTTCTTGGTGAGTGCCGGGCGGGGGCTGGTCATCCGGTCAGCCTATAGCCCATAAGATCGCGTCGCGTCTGCGAGGCGGGCGACGAACTCGTCCGCGTGGGCCGTCTCCCAGACCAGGGGCGGGCGCACCTTCAGCACGTCACCGCCGGGGCCGGTGAGCCCGGCCAGCACACCGTGACCGGCCAGGTCGTCCAGCAGCGTGCGCGCCACCTCGCGGGACGTCGAACCGGCGGCCGGCAGCACGTCGACCCCCGCCAGCAACCCCGTGCCCCGCACCGCACCCAGCACCGGTGAACCGTCCGCCAGCTCCCGCAGGCCACCGCGGAGGTGTTCGCCGACCTCGACCGCCTGATCCGGCAGCCCCGTCAGCTCGAGGACGTCGAGCACCGCGTGGCCCGCGGCCGCCGCGGCCGGGGTCGCGGCGAACGTCGAGAAGTATTCGTACTTGCGCGCCAGCACGTCGGCGATTTCGCGGCGGGTGACCAGCGCGCCGATCGGGTAGCCGGCACCCATCGGCTTGCCGAGCGTCACCAGGTCGGGGGTGATCCCGGCCAGCGCGAACCGCCACAGCTGCGGCCCGCTGCGTCCGTAGCCCGACTGGACTTCGTCGGCCAGGTACAGCGCGCCGGTCGCGTGGGCGCCGTCGACCAGCCCGGCCAGGAACTCGTCCGGCACGTCGAGGATGCCTTCCGAGGTGAACTGCGAGTCGGCGAGCACGAGTGCCGGACGCAGGCCCGCGGCCTCGATCCGCGGTGTGGCACCAGGTTCGCGCGGCGCGGCGAAGGTCCCGACGTGAGCGGGCCGGTACCCCGGCGGCCACTCGTTCGAGCTCAGGTCCGCCATCCACTTCGACGAACCGTGGTACGCGTGCTCGGCGATGATCGCCGCGTCACCGCCGGTGTACTCGGTCGCCAGCCGCCAGGCCAGCTCGTTCGCCTCGGTGCCCGACGTCGTGAACAGGCACGTGTCCAGCTCCGGCGGCATCGTGGCCAGGATGCGCTCGGCGAGCCCGACGATGCCGCCGTGCAGGTACCGCGAGTGCGTGTTCAGCTCCGCCAGCTGCCGCCCGACGGCCCGCGTGACGGCCGGGTGGGCGTGCCCGATGACGGCCACGTTGTTGTACGCGTCCAGGTATCGCCGTTCGTCCCGGGCGTACAGCCAGGCACCTTCACCACGGACCAGTTCGAGGGGCCGGCGGTAGAACAGCGGGGACAGCCCGCCGCCCATCGCCGCCGCGCGCCGGGATGGCAGCTCGCTCGCCGGGATCGCCGAAGCGAGGTCGCGGGTTCCGGCCAGGCGCGCCAGCCGGTCGCCCAGCTCGGCCGGGGTGAGGCCGCCGAGCAGCCGCAGCACGCGCTCGCTCGTGTTGTCGTACTGCGTGATGTACCGCTCGTTGTCGCTGTGGGCCTCACGCCGCGTCGCCGACACCGCCAGCGTCGTGAGCAGCCGGGCGATCACCAGCTCGCCGAGCACCGCGACCTCGGCCGCGCTCAGCTCGCGGTGCCGCTGGTAGCCGCGCAGCACCGCTTCGGTCGCGCGCCAGACGTCCTCGGCCCGGCGCAGCACCGACGTCAGCGTGGCGGCCAGGTCGTTGACAGCGGCGGTGTGGTGCATGTCCCCGAAGTCGATCACGCCGGTGACCGCGCCCGCGTCGGCCAGCACGTTGGTGAGCGTGACGTCGGCGTGCTGCATCCCGGCCGGGAGGGTGGCGGTCGCGGCGAGCGCCGGGGTGACGCGTGCGACCAGCTCGCCGTAGCGCTCGAGACCCGAATCAGCCACCACTTCGGGCATCCGACGGACGTCCCACAGCAGCTCCCGGCCCGCCGCGGGGTGGAAGAACCCCTGCAGCGCAACGGAAATCCGGGCGGCGACCACGCCCACCTGAGCGGCCGTCCCGCCGTCGATCGGCCTTCCCTCCAGCGGCGCGCCCGGTAGCAGCGTGATCAGCCGGGCCAGGCAGGTGCGGCCGCTGTCGTCCGTCAGCCGCGCGACTGCCCCGACCGCCCCCGGCACCGGCAGGCCGGGGTCCGCGGCGTGCACGTGCTCGAGGGCGCGCACCTCCATGTCGACCACGTCGGCGCGCTCGGCCGGGTTGGAGATCTTGAGCACGAACCGGTTGTCGACGAGGACGTTGAGGTCGCGTTCGCTGTCGAGCGGCTTCAGCGCGGCGTCCGCGAGGTCCCAGTGCTCGCGCAGCGCCGCGCGCAGGCTGCCGGGGGAGAAGGCCGGAGCCGGTTCGGTGAAGGTGCTCATGCGGGGAGGTCCTTTCCGGGGGCGCCGGCTTCGAGGGTGAACGGCCGGTCGTGGCCGGGATAGACGAGATCGGCGCGTGACCGGACGAGCGCCATCGAGGCCGCCGCGGCGGCCTCGTCGACGGCGCTGCTGCAGCGTCCCCGCCGCAGGGCCCCGGCGGACGGCACGGCGTCGCCGGTCAGCAGCGCGGTGCCCGCGGCGGTGGTGACGGTCAGCCCGATCGAGCCCGCGGTGTGCCCGGGCAGCGCGGTGACCGTGACGCCGGGGGCGAGTTCGAGCCCGTCGGAAGCGGGGTGCACGGAGACGCCGCCGAGCACGGCCGCGGTCCACGGCGGGGTGACCGGATCGCCGTGCGGCGCGAGGTCTTCCGCCGGGTGGATCAGGACGTCGGTGAACAGATCCGCGTTCTGGACGTGGTCCCAGTGCGCGTGGGACAGCACCAGGACGTCGATGTCGCGTGGCGCCGGCCCGCGGTCGCCGAGGGCGCGCAGCAGGGCCCGCCGGCGCCCGGCGTGGCCGCAGTCGAAGAGGATCCGCCGCGCCCCGGCGTGGACCAGGTACACCCCGCAGAACCCGATGCTGCCCTGGTCCGAGCTTTGCCCCTGACCCCGGAGCAGGGGATCGACGTCAGGCACGGAACCGGCCGAGTGTGTAGGGGAGGACGCCGCCGTGGGCGTAGTAGACGGCCTCCTGCGGGGTGTCGAGCCGTGCGTGGACCTCGAACTCGAACGCGGGTGCCTCGCGCGGCCGGACCCGCACGGTCACCGGTCGCGCCGGATCGGCGACGGCCTCGGGGATACCGAGCAGGTCGAACTCCTCGGTGCCGTCGAGCCCGAGCGAGCCCGCGCTCTGCCCGTCAGCGAACTGCAGTGGCAGCACGCCCAGCTGCACCAGGTTCGACCGGTGGATCCGCTCGAACGACTCGGCCAGCACGACCCGCACCTTCAGCAGCGCGGTGGCCTTCGCCGCCCAGTCGCGCGACGACCCGGTGCCGTACTCCCGGCCCGCGATCACCAGCAGGGGAGTGCCGGCGAACGACCGGGCCGCTTCGTACACCGGTACGGCGCCGCCGCCGGCGTCCCGGGTCAGGCCGCCGGGCCCGAGCCGGTTCTTCAGGCGTGGGTTGGCGAACCCGCCGCGGACCATCACCTCGAAGTTGCCGCGGCGGGACGCGTAGGTGTTCAGGTCGGTCTCGCCAAGCGCGGTCAGGTAGCGCCCGGCGCAGCTCGACGGCGGGATGCGCCCGGCCGGGCTGATGTGGTCCGTGGTCACCGAGTCGCCGAGGAGCAGCAGCACCCGCGCGCCGCGGAGGTCCTCCGGCGGCGGCGCGACGTCGTCGAGGAAGGGCGGGCGCCGCAGGTACGTCGAGCCGGCCGGCCACTCGAACCGGGCCCCGTCCGCCGCGGGCACGCCGGCCCAGCGCTCGTCGCCGTCGAAGACGTCGGCGTAGGCGTCGCGGAACAGCTCCGGGGTCAAGTGGGCGGTGACGACGGCGTCGACCTCGGCGTCGTCCGGCCAGAGGTCGGCGAGGAACACCGGCTCGCCGTCCGCGCCGGTGCCGAGTGGTTCGGTGGTGAGGTCGCGGGTGATCGATCCGGCGAGCGCGTACGCGACCACCAGCGGCGGTGAGGCGAGGTAGTTGAGCGAGACGTCGTTGTTGATCCGGCCGTCGAAGTTGCGGTTGCCCGAGAGAACCGACGCGACCACGGTGCCGTCGGCGACCGCCGCGGCGACCTCGGGCAGCAGCGGCCCGGAGTTGCCGATGCACGTCATGCAGCCGTAGCCGACGACCTGGAAGCCGAGCTCGTCGAGCGGCTCGGACAGGCCGGCCCGGCGGAGGTACTCCGTGACGGTTTTCGACCCCGGCGCGAGACTCGTCTTCACCCATGGCTTGGCCGTCAAGCCGCGGGCGCGGGCGTTGCGGGCGAGCAGGCCGGCCGCGACCATCACGTGCGGGTTGGACGTGTTGGTGCACGACGTGATCGCCGCGATGGCGACCGCGCCGTCCGGCACCGGACCGTCCGTTGCGGACCCGATGGCCGCGCGCGCGTTCGCCGGGACGCCGGGGAGCGCGACGCGGTCCTGCGGCCGCCGCGGCCCGGCGAGCGAAGGGGTGACGGCGCAGAGGTCGATCCGCACCCGCTCGGCGTACCGCACGTCGGCCCCGGGGGCGTGCCAGAGGCCCTGCTCCTTCGCGTACACCTCGACGGCGGTGACGTGCTCGGGCGCGCGTCCGGTGAGCCGCAGGTAGCCGAGGGTGGTGTCGTCGACCGGGAACATCGCCGCGGTGGCGCCGAACTCCGGGCACATGTTGGCGATCGTCGCGCGGTGGGCGAGCGGGATCCGCGCGACCGCCGAACCGGTGAACTCGACGAACTTCCCGACGACGCCGTGGGCGCGCAGGGTCTCGGCGATGGTGAGCACCAGGTCGGTCGCGGTGACGCCGGGGCCGAGCCCGCCGGTCAGTTCGACGCCGACGACGGGCGGGACGAGCAGGCTCAGCGGCTGTCCGAGCAGCGCGACTTCGGCCTCGACGCCGCCGACGCCCCAGGCCAGCACGCCGAGCGCGTTGACCATCGTGGTGTGGGAGTCGGTGCCGGCGCAGGTGTCCGGGAACGCCCAGCCGTCGCGGCGCTCGACGACGTTCGCCAGGTACTCGAGGTTGATCTGGTGCATGATCCCGGTGCCGGGCGGGACGACGCGCAGCCCGTCGAGCCGTTCGCCCCACTTGAGGAAGCGGAACCGTTCCGTGTTGCGCGCGTACTCGATCTCGACGTTGCGGCGCAGGGCGTCCGGCCGGCCGGAAACCTCGGTCGCGATGGAGTGGTCGACGGTCAGGTGGCTGGGGATGTGCGGGCGCACCGCCGCCGGGTCGCCGCCCGCTTCGGCCACGGCGTCGCGCAGCGCGGCCAGGTCGGTCAGCACCGGGACGCCGTTGGTGTCGTGCAGGAAGACCCGGGAGGGCGAGAAGGCGATGACGCCGGTTTCCCCGCGCACGAGCCGGTCGATCTGCCCGGCGGTGACCGTGCGGCCGTCTTCGTGGCGCAGCAGGTTTTCCAGCAGGATCTTGTGGCTCAGCGGCAGCCGTTCGGCGCCGGGCACGGCGTCCAGGCGGTGCACCTGGTACCGCGTGCCGGCCAGGTCGAGCCGGGCCAGGCTGGCGTAGCTGTCCGAGGTGCTCTTCACGGTCGTCCTCTCCACATAGCTTATAGGCTATAATATCAGCATGACCTCCCTTCTGGACCGGATCATGGACGCGCACCGCGGCATCCGCCCCGAAGTGCCGGTGAGCACGCTCGAACGCAGCAGGCTGCTGTCGGACGAGCTGGGCTGTGACGTGTGGTTGAAGACCGACCACCTGATGCCGACCGGCTCGTTCAAGGTGCGCGGCTCGGCCAACAAGATCCGCGTGCTCGGTGACGCGGCGAAGCGGACCGGCGTGATCACGGCGTCCACGGGCAACCACGGCCAGGGTGTCGCGCGCGCCGGGAAGCTGGCCGGCGTCGCCGTGACCGTCTACGTCGGCCAGACGACCACCCGGGCGAAGATGGCCGCGATCGGGGCGCTCGGCGCGGAACTCGTGGTGGTCCCGGGCGGCCCGCTCGACGCCGAACAGGAAGCTCGCAAGCAAGCCGTGCAGCGGGGAAAGCCGTACGTGGCACCGTACAACGACGTCGACACCATGGCGGGGCAGGGCACGCTGGGTGTCGAGCTGGCCGGGCAGGCCCCGGACCTGGACGCGGTGTTCGCCTGCGTCGGCGGGGGCGGGCTCATCGGCGGGGTCGGCACGGCGCTGAAGGCGCTGAGCCCGCACACCCGGGTCGTCGGCGTCTGGCCGGCGGCGTCGACCTGCCTGCTGGATTCGCTGAAGGCGGGCCACATCGTCGAGACACCCGAATCGCCGACGTTGTCGGACGGTTCGGCCGGCGCGGTCGAGCCGGGCTCGGTGACGTTCCCGGTCTGCCAGGACGTGATCGACGAGACCGTGACGGTCTCCGAGGACGAGATCGCGCGGGCGATGCGCAAGATCGCGGAGGGGGAGCGCTGGATGATCGAGGGCGCGGCCGGTGTCGCCGTCGCGGGTCTGATCAAGACCGCGCGGCGGTACCGGGGGAAGAAGGTGGCGGTCGTCCTCTGTGGACGCAACGTCACGCTGGAGACCTTCCTGCGCGCCGTGGCCGTGTGACGTGGGCGCGCCGGAACCGCTGGTGAGCCGGGTCAACCACGCGTGGAGCCGGTTGAGCGAGCCGGAACGGGCGGTGGCGGAGTACCTCGTCACGTCACCTCCGCGCCAGGTGGTGCTCGCGACGGCGGACGACCTCGGCCGCCGGACGGGCACGAGTGACGAGACGGTCGTCCGCACCGCCCGGCGACTCGGCTACGCCGGGTTGCCGGCGCTGAAGGCGTCCCTCGGCGGGGCCGGAAACGCGCCGCAGGTCGGCTTCCGGCGGCAGGTGGCCCGGGACCTGCCGAGCGCGACGACGCACGTGGTCCGCGACGCGCTCGGCCGGATCAGCGCGTTCGGCCGCGGGCTCGACCTCGGCGAACTGGCGGCGGCGCTGCGGATCATCGGGGCGGCGTCGCGGGTGTTCTGCTACGGCTGGGGCGTCAACGAGCTGAGCGCGCGGTACCTGGCGCTGAAACTCACCCGGGCCGGCAAGGCCGCCTCGGCGTCGGGGGCCACCGGGGTGGCGTTCGCGGACGACCTGGCGGACCTCTCGCCGCGGCACGCGGTCGTCGTCTTCGCTCCCGGCCGGCTGCTGCCCGAGCTGGAACTGCTGGTGGCCCACGCGAAGCGGGTCGGTGCGGAACTGGTCCTCGTCACGGAGCACCTCGCCGGCGAGATCGCCGCGGACGCGGTCCTGCGCGACCCGGGGTCGCCCGGCAGCCTCACCGCCGAACCGCTGTGCGCCATGCTCGTCGCCGACCTCCTGGTGCTCGGCACCCTCGGCGACGGAGACACGTACGCCCTGCTCACCCGGCTTCGGGAAGAACTTCAATGACCTTGCCCACTGTGGACCTCGCAGGCATCCGCGAGGTCGCTTCCCAGGACCTGTGTTCGCGGCGGTCCGCGACGCGCTGATCGCCCACGCCGAAGGCTGGAGTGGCTGCACGCGCTGCGGCCGTTGTCGCGGGTCCGGGTGTGGGGACGCCGCCCGGAGGCGGTGCGAGGGCTGTGCGCGCACCTGGACCTGGAGGCCCGCCCCGCGACGGTCGAGGAGGCGGCGGTCTTCTCGGCTCTGAACTTCTGAAATGGAAAGCCTCGCCGGGGCGGTGGTGGCAAGCCGCCCCGGCGAGGCCGGTCTGGGAATATTCAGGAAACGCTCTCGAGCGGTGCGGGCGCCGGCGAATCCACCCGGGCCACCCGGGCCCGGCGGCGCTTGCGCGGCGGCCGGTCCAGCAGCTCCGCGATCCGCGACAAGCCGAAGTTGAGCACGATGTAGAAGGCCGCCGTCAGCGCGTACGCCTGGATGAAGTTCGCGTTGTACTCGCCGAGCACCTGCCCGTTGCGCAGCAGCTCGGGATAGCTGACGACGTACCCGAGGCTCGACTCCTTGAGCGTCCGGATCACCTGCGTCACCAGCGCCGGCCGCAGCGCGCGGAACACCTGGGGCAGCACCACCAGGCGCAGGGCCTGGCCGCGCCGGAGGCCGATCGCCGCCGCCGCGTCGAACTGGCCGCGGTCCAGGGAATGCACGCCCGCGCGGACGATTTCGGCGAACACCGAGCCCGCGTGCAGCACGATCGGGATCGACAGCACCCAGAACGGCGGCAGGTTCCAGCCGAACGCCGGCAGGCCGATCAGGAAGAAGTACACCAGCAGGATCAGCGGGATCGCCCGGAACAGCTCGATCGCGGCCGCGGCCGGCAGCGACAGCCAGCGGCGCGGCGAAAGCCGGCCGAGGCCGAACACCGTGCCGAACACCAGGGACATCGCCGCGCAGGACAGGCCGATCCGCAGCGTCATGCCCAGGCCGTCGAGCAGGTAGCGGATGTTGGGCCACGACGCCAGCGGCGACCACAGCCGGCCCGAGAGCTGGCCGACGTGCTGGAGCTGCAGGACGATCCCCACGAGCGCGCCCAGCACGACGACGATCGCGATGATCGTCGCGATCCGGAGCCGGGCCTTGCCGCGCGGGCCGAGCTCGTCGAACAACACGGTGGTCTTCATCGGCGGATCCGCACCTTCCGTTCGATGACCCCGGTCAGCTGGCCCGCGGTGAGCGTGATCAGCAGGTAGCCGATCGCCGCGGCGATGAAGCTCGGGATGGGCTGGGCGTGGTCGAGGTTGAACTGCCGCGCGGAGCCGGTGAGCTCCTGCACGCCGACGGCCGCGCCGAGCGCCGACGCGAGGCAGACGTTGATGAAGATGGAGCCCAGCGGCTGGGCCATGGACCGGAACGCCTGCGGCAGCACGACCTGCCGCAGGACGCCGGCGAAGGTCAGCCCGAGCGCGCGGGCCGCCTCGATCTGCCCGGTGGGGACGGCCGCGACACCCGAGCGGACCGTCTCGCAGACGTACGCGCCGAAGTACAGCCCCAGGCCGAGGACGACCGAGCCGAACAACGGCACGGTCGCCCCGACGTAGGGCAGCCCGAACACCACCATGACCAGGACGAGCAGCAACGGCGAGTTGCGCAGGCACTGGACGTAGAACCCGGCCACCGCCCGCAGCGGGCCGATCGGGCCGACCCGGCAGACACCGAGCACGGTGCCGATCAGCAAGGCCAGCGGGAAGGCGAGCACGGCCAGCTCGAGGGTCACCAGCAGACCGGTGAGCAGCTCACCGATGTGATCGAACAGGACGGACATGGTGGTGGCCTCTCAGGAACCGGGCACGGAACCGATCTGCGGCGGCTGCGGCGCGGGCGTCTTGACGAGCGTGCCGACGGTGGCCTGCCAGAGCTTCGTCCACGTCCCGTCGGCCTCGATCGTCTTCAGGAACCCGTTGACGACGTCCTTGAACGCCGGGTCGTCCTTGGGGAGGCCGATGCCGAACGGGTTCGAGCCGAACGTCGAGTCCAGCAGCTTGACGTCGCTCTTCGTGGCGACCACGCCGTACAGCGACGCGTTGTTGAGCGTCATCGCTTCGGCGCGGCCCTGCTCGACGGCGGCGACGCACTGCGCGGCGGTGTCGAACAGGACGGGCTGTGCGGTCGGCACCGCCTTGAGGAGCGCGTCCTTCGCCGCACCGGACTCGGTGGCCACCTTCTTGCCGGCGAGGTCGCTCGCCTGCTTGATGGTGGTGTCGCCCGACTTCACGACGATGCCGCTGGCCGCCATGTAGTACGGCCCGGCGAAGTTGACGAGCTTCGCGCGGTCGGGCGTGATCGTGTAGGTCTGGATGGCCGTGTCGATGGTGTGGTTGCCCAGCAACGCTTCCCGCGTGTCGGAACCGCCGCTCTGCAGCTTGGCGTTCGGCTTGCCGAGCAGGTACTTCGCGAGCAGCTGGGCGATCCCGGCGTCGAAGCCGGACAGCTTGCCGGACGCGGGGTCGAGCTGGGAGAAGCCGATCGTGTTGCGGCTGCCCGCGAACGACAGCTCGCCCTTCTGGCGGATCTTGTCCAGCATCGGCGTGCTGGGCAGGTTCTGCCCGACCGGGCCGGCGTCCACCACGGACGTCTGGTCGATCCGGCCGGCGATCTCCGCGCCGGCCGGCTTGGCGGCGGCGCCGGGGGCCTGGTTCGGGGCGCTGCCGCACGCGGTCAGCGTCGCCAGCAGCGCGGTGGTGACCACGGCGGTGGTGCGGATTCTCATGGGTGCTCCCGGGGTTGTACGGCGGGGTCAGTGCTGGAGGACCTTGGACAGGAAGTCCCGCGCCCGGGCGGTGCCGGTGCGGTCGAAGAACTCTTCGGGGGTGCCCTGCTCGGCGATCCGGCCGTCGCTCATGAACACGACGCGGTTGGCGGCCTTGCGGGCGAAGCCCATTTCGTGGGTGACGACGACCATGGTGGTGCCGTCGGCGGCGAGCGAGGTCATCACGTCGAGCACCTCGTGCACCATTTCGGGGTCCAGTGCGCTGGTCGGTTCGTCGAACAGCAC
Organism: Amycolatopsis sp. NPDC051106; assembly: GCF_040682775.1. Classification (NCBI taxonomy): domain Bacteria; kingdom Bacillati; phylum Actinomycetota; class Actinomycetes; order Pseudonocardiales; family Pseudonocardiaceae; genus Amycolatopsis; species Amycolatopsis sp. NPDC051106. The sequence goes on from NZ_JBFBBQ010000008.1 coordinate 52,064, forward strand.
GAGCTTGGGGTTCATCGCCAGCGCGCGGGCGATCGCGACGCGCTGCTGCTGCCCGCCGGAGAGCTCGGCGGGCCGTTTTCCCGCCTGGTCGCCGACGCCGACGCGGTCGAGCAGGCGCCGCGCTTCGGTCTCGGCTTCGCGCCTGGGCACCCCACGGACCTGGATCGGGCCGAGGGTGACGTTGTCGAGGATCGTGCGGTGGGCGAAGAGGTTGAACGACTGGAAGACCATGCCCACGTCGGCCCGCAGCTGCGCGAGCCGGCGGCCCTCGGCGGGCAGGGGCTCCCCGTCGAGGGTGATGGTTCCCGAGTTGATCTGTTCGAGGCGGTTGACGCACCGGCAGAGGGTCGACTTCCCCGAGCCGGACGGCCCGACGACGACGACCACTTCGCCGTGGTGGATGTCGAGATCGACGTCGTGCAGGACTTCGATGTCGCCGAAGCTCTTGCACAGGCCGCGGATGCTCACCAGCGGGGTCATCGGCTTCCTCCGATATTTGGAAGCATTCGCTACAATTAACGAGTCGTTGTAGCATCAGCTACCGATAAGATAGACCGTGCTACCGAGATGTCAACACCTGTCGTAGCCGCTACATCCGCAGCCGCCCAGCCGAGGAGCAGTCATGTCGAGTCCGCGCCCGAGTGCCGACGCGCGCGTCCTGGATCCGGTCGAGTACTACCACTCGGGCCCGACCGCCTTCTTCGCTTCCCAGCGGGACCAGCGCTTCTCGTACTGCCTTTACGTACCCGGCGTGCACCGCACGGCGGCGAAGCCGCTCCCGCTGACCGTCGTGGTCCACGGGACGCAGCGGATGGCCGAGCGCTACCGCGACGCCTACCGCGGCTTCGCCGAAGAGAACGGGACGGTCGTGCTCGCCCCGCTCTTCCCGGCCGGCATCGGCGAACCGGGCGACCTGCACGGCTTCAAGCGGCTCGCCTTCCGCGGCGTCCGGTTCGACCGCGTCCTGCTCGACATCGTCGACGAGGTGGCGCAGCGGTACCGGGTCGACGCGACGCGGTTCGCGCTGCACGGCTTCTCCGGCGGTGGCCAGTTCGTCCACCGCTTCGCCTACCTGCACGCGCACCGGCTGTCCGCGCTCTCGATCGGGGCGCCGGGCCGCGTCACCCGGATCGACCCGCGGGTGCCGTGGTGGCCGGGCACGGCCGGCCTGCGCGAGCGGTTCGGCACCGACCTCGACCTCGACGCGCTGCGGGCGGTGCTGGTGCAGATGATCGTCGGCGCCGAGGACACCGAGACCTGGGAGATCGCCGAGCCGGGCGTCGACGCGGGCGGCGACACGCGGGTCGCCCGGCTGGCCTCGTTGCGGGACAACTTCGAAGCGCACGGCATCGGCGTGCGCTTCGACGTCGTGCCCGGGCTCGCGCACCGGGGCCTCCAGCTGCAACCGGTCGTCCAGGACTTCTTCGCGGGTGTGCTCGACGGCCGGTCGTGACCGGGGTGACCACTACGATGCGGCGATGCCGAGGGGAGAGCAGATGACGGACGGCGAAGACCTGTCGCTGAGCGCCCGGATCAACCGCAACCTGGCCGGGATGTCCCGGGCGGAGCGGATCGTGGCCGAGTACCTGCGCGACCACGGCCGGCGCGCGATCTTCGCGACCGCCGAGCAGATCGGCACGGTGACCAAGACCAGCGACGCCACCGTCGTCCGCACGGCGAAGTCCCTCGGGTTCAGCGGGCTGCTCGACCTGCGGCGTTCCCTGGCTGCGGAGGTCGTCGTCGAAACCAGTCCGGTGCGGCAGTTCCACGACGAGGGGGAAAACGGCGGTTCGGCGGTCGCCCGGGTGTTCACCGAGGCCGCCGAACGGCTCGCGGCGACCTGGCGGCTGGTCGAGGACGACGAGTTCGCCGCCGCGGTCGCCCTGCTCGACGAAGCACGCGAGGTGCTCGCCTTCGGGCTCGGCGGGTCCGGGCTGCTCGCCCGCTACCTCGCCCTGCGGCTGACCCGCATGGGCCGGCGCGCCCGCGCGAGCTGGGCCACCGGGTTCCAGCTCGCCGACGACCTGCTCGGCCTGCGCGCCGACGACCTCGTCGTGCTCTACACCCCGGCCCGCCTGCTGGCCGAGATCGAGGTCGTGCTCGACCACGCGCACGCCGTGGGCGCCCGGGTGCTGCTGGTCTCCAGCTCGCTGGGGGCGCAGTTCGCCGACCGCGTGGACGTCACGCTCGCCGCGCCGCAGTCGACGAGCAACTTCACCGGGGAGATGCTCAGCGCCGAGGTGCTGACCGACGCCTTGTTGCTGCAGCTGGGTTCCGGCGACGAGACCCGCGCGACCCGGGCCTCGGAGTTGCTGACTTCGCTGCGCTCGGAACTGGTGCAGGGCGACGAGCGCTCGGCCGCCCCCAAGCGGCGACGCAAGAAGCGGGCCTGACGCCGGTTTCCCCCACACCGCGAGGCGATCGCCAAGCGGTGACCTCGTGCTGTCCATTGTGGACTGGTTGTTCTGTAGTGGAAACTTCGTACTTCACATTCTGGAAGTTTCCGCTACGCTCGGGTCATCCCAGTTCCCGCCGAGGAGACCGCCGTGATGTCGTTCCTGCTCGCGCAAGTCCCGGCCGCCGTCGCCAATCCCACGCCCGCGCTGTGGCGGATCGTCACGAAGATGGCCTACTTCGCCGGCCTCATCGGGACGATCGGCGCCACGATGCTGCACCTGCTCGTGTTGCGTCCCGTCCTCAAGCGACCTTCGGTCGACGAAGCGGACCGCACGGTGCTCCACCGCCGGACGAGCCTGCTGCTCGCCGTCGCGGGCACCTGGTTCCTCGTCGCCCTGTACTTCCAGATCGCGGGCAAGGCCGCCCGCGTCAAGGGCGTCGAAATCCCCTACAGCCGCGCGCTGCAGCCGGGTGCCATCTGGAAGTACGTCACCGTGCCCGCCAAAAAGGGCGAGTGGCTCTCGACCGGCGCGCAGACGCTCACCCAGTACCTCCTCTGGGCGGCGTCGGCGATCGTGCTGGTGCTGCTGTGGTCGCCGCGGGTGCGCGCGCACCTGACCGCGGTCGCGCTGACCTCGCTCGTCCTCAACTTCGTCGCCTACCAGGTCACCCTGCTGCCGACCGACTTCTCGAAAGAGACGGCCGACACCCTCGTCGACGGCCTGCTGGACCACACGCACGTCTTCGCCGTGTCCACGTGGGTCGGCGGGATCGCCGCTCTCGTCATCCTCGCGACGGCCCGCCGCCGGCTCACCCCGGGCGCCGGGGCCACGTGGGCGCAGATCTGGACGCGGTTCAGCACCGTCGCCCTGTGCGCCGTCGGCTGTCTGCTGATCAGCGGCCTGTACCTGGCCTGGAGCCTCGTCGGCAGCCCCGGCGAGCTGCTCACCACCAGCTTCGGCCGCTTCCTGCTGGTGAAGGTCTGCCTGGTGGCGACCATGATCGGCGTCGGCGCGCTGAACGAGTTCCTGCTCATGCCGCGGATCGCGCGGGCCCGCGCGGCGGGCGAGGAGGGTTCGGTGTTCCGGCTCGCCCTGCGCGTGTTCCCCGCCCTGGTCACCGTCGAGGTGGTCCTCGCGATCGGCGTGCTCTTCGTGCTGTCGTTCCTGACCGGTTCGGCCCGCGCCGAGACCGGCGAGCCCGACCCGACGCTCAGCGGCGGCATCGTGGGCATCGGCGTCCTGCTGGCCGTGCTGCTCGCGATCTCCTTCGTCACCACGGCGAAGGTGAGCGAACGGCTCTCCCGGACGGCCGACACCGCTCCCGCTCGCGAAGCGGTCCCCGAGTACTGACCCCACCGTCCTAGGAGGACACTTCTCCATGATCGACCTCGCCTCCGAGCGCGCCCACTTCGTCGGCGGCACGCCCTTCTTCGCCTCGCAGCACGACCAGCGCCTGTTCTACGCGCTGTACGTGCCCAAGGACCACACGCCGGACGCCGAACCGCTGCCGCTCGTGGTCATCCAGCACGGCACCGGGCGGTCGGCCGAGCTCTACCGGGACCGCTGGAAGGCGTTCGCGATCGAGCACCGGTGCGTGATCCTCACGCCGCTGTTCCCGGCGGGGCTGGTCGAAAAGGGTGAGCTGCACAGCTTCAAGTTCCTGGAGTACCACGGGATCCGGTTCGACGAAGAGCTGCTGCACATCGTCGACGAAGCCGCCACCACCTTCAACGCGCGCGGCGACCGGTTCTACCTCCACGGCTTCTCCGGCGGCGGCCAGTTCGCGCACCGCTTCTTCTACGCGCACCCGGACCGGCTCGCCGGCGTGTCGATCGGCGCGCCCGGCCGGATCACCCAGCTCGACGACAGCCTGCCGTGGTGGCTGGGCACCGGTGGTTTCGAGGAGCGCTTCGGCGTCCGCATCGACCTCGACGCGCTGCGCCGGGTGCCGGTGCAGCTGGTCGTCGGCGCCGAAGACGTCGAAACCTGGGAGATCATGAACCCCGGCGGCCCCAACTGGATGGACGGCGTGGAGGCGACCGGCGACACCCGGGTCGCGCGGCTGGAGACCCTGCGCGACAACTTCGTCTCGCAGGGGATCGCCGTGCGGTTCGACCTCGTACCCGGCGTCGCGCACCGCGGCACCGGCGTGGTACCCGTGGTGCAGGACTTCTTCGGCGGACTGCTGGCCGGCGCCCGGAGCCCGCGGTGACCGGGGCCGTCGGGTCCCTTTTGGACACTCTCGCCACCCGGGGCATGCGGGTGCACTCCCTGCTCGTGCACCACCGCGGCGAGCTGGTGCACGACCTGTGGCAGTGGCCGCACGAACCGTCGCTGCGGCACAAGCTGCACTCGGCCACGAAAAGCTTCACCGCCACCGCCGTCGGGTTCGCCGAAGCCGAAGGGCTGCTGGATCTCGAAGACCCGGTCGCCGGCTACTTCCCCGGCAGCGATCTCGACACCAGGATGCGCGTGCGCGACCTCCTGACCATGCGCACCGGGCACGCTCGCGGGCTCTCCGGTGCCACGACCCGGCTGCGCAAGACCGGCTGGGCCGGCGAGTTCCTCGAAGAACCCGTCGTCGACCGGCCCGGCCGCGCGTTCCGCTACAGCAGCACGACGAGCCACGTCCTCTCCGCGATCGTGCAGGAGGTCGCCGGCCAACCGATCGACGAATACCTGCGGCCACGGCTGTTCGAGCCCCTGGGGATCACGGACTACACGTGGGAGCGCGATCCGGCCGGCGTGTCCAGTGGGGGCAACGGGTTGTCGCTGCGTCCGCGCGACCTGCTCTCGTTCGGCGTCCTGTACCTGGAGGACGGCGTCTGGGAAGGGCGTCGCGTGCTGCCCGCCGGGTGGGTGCGCAAGGCGTCGGGCCTGCACGTCCGGAAGGCGGTGAGCGGTGAGTGGAACGGCACCGAGCTGGTCCCGCCCGGCCCGGACGCCGTCGCCGGCTCCGGGTACGGCTACCAGTTCTGGGTGAGCGAGAGCGGCATCTACACCGCGTCCGGCCTGTTCGGGCAGGAGTGCATGGTGTTCCCGGAGCACGGCGGCGTCGTCGTGGTCACCGGCGCGATGCCGGATCCGGCCTACCACGACCTGCCGGGCATGCTGCGCGAGGCGTTCTGGCAAGCGTTTTCTTCCGACGACGTCGAATCGCTTTCGCAGTGGGTGACGCGCGCTCGCGAGCCCGAGCCTCTCGAATCCGCTGTCGACAGTCCGCTTTCTTTTCACGTCTTCGACTTCGAGTCCAATGAGCAGGGCGTTCGCTCGCTGTCCGTCGAGGTCGATGACGGCGTCGTGCGGCTCGGGATCGAAGATGACCGCGGGATGCACAAGATCGAGCACGGCCTGGGGGAATGGGCGCGGCAGCGCACGGGCGTGAGCGTCTGGCGGCTGCACCACTCCTACCAGGAGGACGCGGCGCCGATCCTGGCCGGCGCGCGGTGGGCCGAGGCGGACGTCCTGGAGCTGACCTGGCACTTCCTGGAAGGCCCGTTCATCGACCGGCTGACGCTGAGGTTCGAGGGCGATGACGTCGTCCTCGAGCATCGCGTCAACTGCAACTCGGGCCCGACGGTGCTGCCGCCCGCACGGGGGACCGCCCGTGCTTGACGCCGCCGTGCTCGACCAGGCCTGGGCCGTCGTTTCCCGGCACCTGCCGCCGACCCCGCTGATCCCGTACCCGGAGGCCGGGCTCGACGTCCCGGTGTACCTGAAGTACGACGGCGCCCAGCCGGTCGGCGCCTTCAAGATCCGGGGTGCGCTGGCGGCTCTCACGGCGTACGCGGGCCGGCCGGTGGTCACGGCGTCGGCGGGCAACCACGCGCTCGGGATCGCCTACGGTTCCCGGCTGTTGTCGTGCGACGCGACCGTGGTGGTGCCGAAGACGGCCGCTTCGGTGAAGGTCGAGGCGCTGCGGCGGTACCCGATCGACCTCGTCCTGGCGGGCGAGGACTTCGACGGCGCCGAGCGGCACGCGCTCGGGCTGCCCGGGCAGTACGTTTCGGCCTACGACGACCCGCACGTCATCGCGGGGCAGAGCACCCTCCTCACCGAGGTGGCTCGCGTGCTGGAAGACGACTTCACGGTCGTCGTCCCGGCCGGCGCCGGCGGCCTGCTGTCCGGTGTGGCGCTGGGCGCTCGCCGCGCGACGCAGGACGTCCGCGTCATCGGGGTGGAAGCCGAGGCCTGCCGCGCGTTGTCGACCGCCGTCGCGGCGGGACGCGTGGTGCCGGTGGAGATGGGGGAGACCATCGCGGACGGGCTGGCCGGCAACCTGGAAGCGGCGTCCCGGACACCCGGCATCGTGCGGGACTGCGGCGTGACCATGGTCGCCGTGGCCGAGACGGCGATCCGCCGGTCGGTCCGCGAGCTCGTGACGACCGCCGGGCTCGTCGCGGAGGGTGCTTCGGCGACGTCGCTGGCGGCGTTGCGCGACGGGCTGGTGCCGCTCGATCGGCCCGTGGTACTGGTCGTCTCCGGCCGCAACATCGACCTGGGCCTGCTGACCGCGATCCTGGGAGAGCGATGATCACGACGACCGACTACCACACGGCGGGGGAGCCCTTCCGGATCGTCACAGCGGGCGTACCGGACATCCCAGGGGTGACCGTGCTCGACCGCCGGGCCGCCGCGGAGGCGTCCCCGGCGATCGACGCCGTCCGGCAACTGCTGGTGCGGGAACCGCGCGGGCACGCCGACATGTACGGCTGCTTCCTCGTGCCGCCCGACGACGACGGCGCCGAGTTCGGCGTCCTGTTCTGGCACAAGGACGGCTACTCGACGGCGTGCGGGCACGGCACGATCGCGCTGGGCGCGTGGGCGGTGCGCACCGGCCGGGTCGCCGCGGTTCGCGACGGCGTCACCGAGGTGGTCATGGACGTGCCGTCCGGGCGGGTCACGGCGGCGGTGACGTGCGTTTCCGGCGTCGTGCGGCAGGTGGCTTTCCGGAACGTGGACGCGTACGTGATCGGCCGGGACATCCCGGTGGGCCCGGCGCGCGTCGACGTCAGCTACGGCGGGGCGATCTACGCGTCGGTGCCGACTTCCTCGGTGGGGTTGACGGTTTCGCCTTCGCACTACACGGAGCTGATCGCGGCCGGGCGCGAAATCAAGGGCGCGCTGAACACGACGTCGTGGGCCTCGCACTCGGACAGCCGCTTGAGCGGCATCTACGGCACGATCTTCTACGACGACCTCGGGGACACCCCTTCGGGACCGCACCAGCGGAGCGTCACGATCTTCGCCGACGGCCAGGTCGACCGCTCGCCGTGCGGATCGGGGACGTCGGCGCGGCTCGCGCTGCTGGCCGCGGACGGCCGGTTGCCCGCCGGAGCGGTGCTGACGCACGACTCGATCATCGGGACCCGGTTCACCGGCCGGGTCCTTTCCGGCGGCTCCTCCGTCGCGACCGAAGTCTCGGGAAACGCTTACCTGACCGGCGAATGCACGTTCAGCCTCGATCCGGACGACGAGCTGGGAAGGGGGTTCGTGCTGCGATGAGCACGACCATCGTGGGTGGCGGGAACATGGGCGAGGCCCTGCTGGCGGGGCTCGGCTCGGACGTCACCGTCGTGGAGCAGAATCCTTCGCGGGCTTCGTATCTGGAGTCGCGCTACAACGTCAAGGTGGCTTCGCTGGAATCGGCGGTTGCTTCGGCCTCGACTGTTTTCGTCGTCGTCAAGCCGTATCACTTCGCGGCATTGCTGGATTCCCTGGCTCCGCACGTGCGGCCGGGGCAGCTGATCGTGTCGGCGGTGGGTGGGACGCCCATCGCTCGCATGGAGGCGAGCTTGCCGGACGTGGCGGTGGTGCGGACGATGCCGAACCTCCCGGTCTCGGTGGGCCTGGGCACGATCGCGATCTCCGGTGGCACGCACGCGGTGGCGGCGGACCTCGACCGCGTACGCACGATGCTCGCACCGCTGGGACGCGTGATCGAGGTGGCGGAAACCCAGTTGGACACGGTAACGGCGTTGTCGGGCGGCGGACCGGCGTACTTCGCACTGCTGGCGGAGGCGATGATCGACGCGGGAGTCCTCGCGGGATTGCCGCGGTCGCTGGCGGAGGAGCTGGTCCTGACGACGGCGGAGGGAACGGGCCGGATGCTGGGGGCTCCGGATGCGGACCCGGCGGGGCTGCGGGCGGCGGTGTGCAGTCCGGGAGGCACGACGATCGCGGCGATGCGGGAGCTGGAAGGCCGGGCGTTGCGCGCGGCGGTGATGGCCGCGGTGGTGGCGGCGCGGGACCGGTCGATCGAAATGGGACGATGAGGTGCCTCAGCTGCGCCGCGACCGCATGTCCCGCGGCGCCAACCGGTCCCGCAGATCGGCCAGCAGCTCCGTGTTCGCCGACACCGCAGCCGGCTCCCGCTTCGCCACCGCCAACAGCAGGCAATCCAGCACCAGCGTCGTGCTGAGCCCCTCCTGGGTGAGCCCCGTCGAAGACCGCACGGCCGGCAGCGTCACGTCCACCTGACTGTCCAAAGTGGCCCCCAGTGAGTCCGTCAGCAGCAGGATCCCCGCCCCGGCGGTGCGAGCGTGGCGAAGTGCCGTCGTCATGTCCGGCAGCAAGCGCTCGGGCGCGTTCAGCACGAACACGTCACCAGCCTCGAGGGTCAGCAGCTCGTCGGCGAGCCGGAACCCCGTCGCCGACGTGCTGCGCGCCCGGCGGCCGAGGCGCTGCAGGCGTGTCGCGAGGTAGCGCATCGGGAGCTCCGCGACGCCGAGGCCGTAGCCGAGCACCTCGCGCGCGCCGGCGAGGAGATCCGCGGCCTGGGTGAACGCCGGTTCGGTGAGCAGCCGCCGGGTCTCGGTCAGGCGGTCGACGGACTCCGCGAGCAGCTGGTCGAGCTGGGAGGCGCTGTCGTCGCCGGCCTCCTCGACCCGGTGCCGCAGCCGGGTGGCCGGCGTGTCCGACACGACGTGCCGGCCCACCGTGCGCTTGAGCTCGGGCAGCCCCGAATAGCCGAGGGACTTGACCGTCCGGATGACGGTGGCGTCGCTGGTCCCGCTCAGCTCCCCGAGCTCCCCGGCAGTCGACAGGACGATCATCCCGGGGTGCTTCCACAGGTACTCGGCCACCCGCCGCTCGGCGGCCGACAGCTCGCCGATTCGCTGCCCGATCCGCTCGGCCAGCTGGTCTTCGCCTTCTTCCCGACCGCTCACCCCCGGAAGCCTACCCACGACCCGGCGCCGATCACCGCTACCACGGCGCGGCGAGCCTGTGCCGGGGCCTCACCGGCCTTGGAGGGCTTGCGACCTTCCGGACCGTTGGCGACGCAAGCCCGATGGCGCGGTTCTCGAACTCCAAGCCGAGCTCCAGGAGCCGGTCGGCGGCGGCGAGGACGTCGAGGGGCGCCGTCGTGATGTCGGGGCCGATGCCGTCCCCGGCAGGACCAGGATCTTCATAGGTGGCGCCCTTCGGTCGCGGGGAGCAGCGCGGCGAGGTGCGGCCGCAGCCGCTCGGCGATGAGGCGGTAGCCCTCGGCGTCCGGGTGCAGGCCGTCGGCGAGGAGCCCGGCGTCGGCGGGGCCGAGGATCGACGGGCCGTCGACGACGGGCAGGCCGTGGGCGGTGTTCGCGACCTCCGCCCGCACGTCGGCGAGGGTGAGTCCGAGCGCGTTGCGCTGCTGCTCGCGTTCGGGCGCGTGCAGGGGAGTGGTGAGCAGGATCGGGGTGTCCGGGTGGCCGTCGCGGATCGTGCGGACGAACCCTTCGAGCGCGGGCCCGAGCGAGCGGGCGGAGAACGACGCGGCACCGTGGATGTTGACGCCCACGCACAGGCTGATGACGTCCGCTTCGGTGTCGCGGATGTACCGGGCCACCACGGGATCGAGGTGGCACTCGCCCGCGAACCCGAGGCAGCGCACGGACCAGCCGAGCTCGGTCGCCACCAGGGCGGGCCACGTCTCGGACGGCCCGGCGGCCAGCCGGCACTGGGTGATCGAGCTGCCGTACGCGATCCAGCGCGGACCTTCCGGTACGGGCGTCATCTCGCCGCTCAAGCTGAGTTCTCCCAGGCTGGCGTGGTCCGACTGCGGCAGCCAGATCCGCACGCGCTTGCGTCCGGCGGGGAGGCCGTCGAGGCGGACCGCGCGTGCACGGCTGACCAGCTCGTCGTCGACCACGACGTCGACGACCCCGCCGGACCGCACGTCCCACTCGAACCCGCGCGCGTCGGTGTCGAACTCCAGCCGCACCCCGGCGGGCATCCGCGCGACGTCGTCGAGCCGCGGGTGCAGCGATCCGGCGGGCAGCCTGCGGGGGACGAACCGGCCGTCCTCCTCGACGAGTTCGGCGTGGCCGCGCAGGAATTCCTTCACGAGCCGAGCTCCTCGGCGAGCTGCGCGACGGCGTGCCGCAGGTCCTCCTCGTCGATCACCAGCGGCGGCGCGAGGCGGATCGTCGAGCCGTGGGCGTCCTTCGCCAGCACGCCGCGGCGGAGCAGCCCCTCGCACACCTCTCGCCCGCTGCGGCCGAGCACGTCGACCCCGGCCCAGAGGCCGAGCGTGCGCACCTCCCGGACGTTCGGCAGCCCGGCGAGGAGCCCGGCGAAGACCGCACCCAGCTCCGCGGCCCGGCGCTGCGGGTCCCCGGTCGCGAGCTTGCGGACGACGGCGGTGCCGATGGCGCAAGCCAGCGGGTTGCCGCCGAACGTGCTGCCGTGCTGGCCCGGGCGCAGGACACCGAGGACGTCGCGGCGGGACACCACCGCGGACAGCGGCACCAGGCCGCCGCCGAGCGCCTTGCCGAGCAGGTAGACGTCCGGCACGACGCCGAAGTGCTCGCAGGCGAAGGTGCGCCCGGTGCGGCCGAGCCCGGACTGGATCTCGTCGGCGATCATCAGGACGTCGTTCGCGGTGCAGGTTTCGCGGACGGCGGCGAGGTAGCCGGCCGGAGGCAGGAGCACGCCCGCTTCCCCTTGCACCGGCTCGATCAGCACCGCGACGGTGTCCTCGGTGATCGCCGCGCGCAGTGCCCCGGCGTCGCCGAACGGGACGATGTCGAACCCCGGCGTGAACGGCCCGAAGTCCGCGGTGGCGACCGGGTCGTCGGAGAAGCTGACGATGGTCGTGGTGCGGCCGTGGAAGTTCCCGCCCGCCACGATGATCCGCGCGCGTCCGGCGGGCACGCCTTTGACCGTGTAGCCCCACTTCCGGGCCACCTTGATCGCCGTCTCGACGGCTTCGGCGCCGGTGTTCATCGGCAGTACCATCTCCATACCGGCCAGCGCGGCCAGTTCTTCGCCGAAGGTGCCGAGCCGGTCGTGGTGGAACGCGCGGCTGGTCAGCGTGAGCCGGTCCAGCTGCTCGTGGGCCACCGACAGGAGTTCCTTGTCGCCGTGGCCGAAGTTCAGGGCGCTGTACCCGGCGAGCAGGTCGAGGTAGCGCCGGCCCTCCACGTCGGTGACCCAGGCGCCCCGCCCTTCGGTCAGCACGACCGGCAGCGGGTGGTAGTTGCGGGCGGTACCGGCCTCGACGCGGCTGATTTCTTCGGTCGTCGCGCTCACGGGGTCTCTTTCTTCCGGGATCGGGTACGGGTTTGGCTGAGCTCGGACCGCAGCCCGGTCAGCAGTTCGGCGCGCTCGGTGGCGCGGGTTTCGTCCTCGGCGCGCACCGCGAGCACGAGGGCGTCGGTGAGCACCTGGGACGGCAGGCCTTCGCCGGTGGAGCCGGTGTCGCTGTCCACGGCGAGCAGCGAGACGTGCACGCGGTCGGCGTACACGGGAGCCAGGGAGCCGGAGATCAGCACGGTCCGCGCGCCGACGGCGGTGGCGTGGTCGAGCACGATCTCCAGCTCGGCGAGCAGCCGACTGGGGGAGTACAGGACGACCACGTCGCCGCGGCCGAGCTCGAGGAGGTCGTCGGCCAGGCGGAAACCGGTGGCACCGCTGACCCGCGCCCGCCGGCCAATGCGGCGCAGCCGCAGGGCCAGGTAGGCCGCGACCGATTCGGACGGCCCGATCCCGAAGGCGAGCACTTCGCGGGCGCCGGCCAGGGCTTCGACCGCCGTGTCGAACGCGTCTTCGGTGGCGAGCCGCCAGGTGTCCGCGAGGCGCTGCGCCGCTTCGGTGAACACCCGGTCGAGCAGGGCGGCGGTGGCCGAGACCCGCTCGTCCGGCCGCCCGGGCGGGGGTGCCGGGCTCGTCGCTCGCACGACCTGCCGGGTGAGGCTGTGCCGCAGTTCCAGCAGGCCCGCGTAACCGAGCGAGCGGGCCGTCCGGACGACGGTCGCGTCGCTGGTGCCGGCGGCCGCCGCGATCTGCTCGGCGGTGGCGAAGATGGCTTCGCGACTGTGGGTGCGCAGGTACTCCGCGACCTTCCGCTCCGCCTTCGACATCATTGCCAGCCGGCCGGTGATCCGGTCCTGCAGCGAAAGCTCTGTAGTATCCATTACGTTCTGCGACTTCCTGTAGAATTGACTACACACTAACGCATCAAGCATGAGATGCAAGGTCTGTAGTGGCTACTACATCCGGTCGGAGGAGCTGCCCGTGCCGACCGGTGACGCCATCGCGACGTTCTGGGCCAAGGACACGACGCGGGTGTGGGGCCACACGCCGCCTCGATCAGCAGTCCGCTGTCGGTGCCGGGCTACATCAAGTACTCCTGGCGCAGGCGCAGGCGCAGGCGCAGGCGCAGGCGCAGGCGCAGGCGCAGTGTGGAGTGCCGGCGCCGGAGCGGATCGGCAGGAGACGGCTAGCGGCCGTCCGATCGCGACGGACTGATGTCTTCCCCGCCGCCGGCCCGGTCGCTCGCGGCCGACCCGGTGGCTGTGGTGACCGCCATCTTTATCGCACTCGGTGCGGACGAGCGTGAGATTCTGTGTCGGTGAACCAGAGTCGTAAGAGTCGCGCGAAGCAGTCTCGGGGCAAGCGTGAACGCTTCAATTGGGCGGGCTTCATCGTCGGCGCGGTGCTCTGTGGCGGTGTTGCGGCAGCCCTGCTCTCGGTCGGCGTGTACAAATGGCAGCAGGCGCCGAACGAACCCGCGTCCGCCACCGCGACCGTCGTCGCCTGTTACACCGCGACGCCGGGTAACGCCTGCAGCACCGGCGACGCGGTTTTCACCGTCGGTGCCAGCACTTACCACACCGAGCGGGCCATCCCCTATGACGCCCACGTCGGTGACAGCTTTCCGATCAACTACGACCCCGGCGACCCCGAGCACAACGGCGACACTCTCACGACCGCCATCACGTGCTTCGTGATCGGTGGCATCGCGCTGGTCCTGTTCGCCCTGAGCATCTCCAGCTTGATCCGCTATCGCCGGCGTGTCCGGCGGAAGCAGGCCGCGCCCGGCCGCCCGAAGACGGCCTGACCCCATCCGGCCACGCGAACGCGAGATCCGGTCACTCCGGACTCGGCCCGCGCCCGGCGAGCTTCGAGCTGGCCGGGTTTCTTCGCGGTGGTGCGAAAGTCATTCGCCTTCGGCGTATGCGCATGAGGCATTCACCTGGCCGAGTGATCGCCGTGCGCCTGGACCAGCTTGGCCTCCAGGTTGCTGTCACTCCCTTGAGTACAGAGACGCTCGAAGCCAGATGTCATCGGTGTCCGCGGGTAACCCCCTAGAGCTCTGCCGCCGATGAAAGAAGGTGTTTCGTGGCTCAGCCAGGAGAACCCCGTCGATCGTCCACCGCCCAGGAACGCGGACATCCGACAGCACAGGAGATGTCCCGTCCACGTACTGGGCGTACGGCGGGAGCGACCGAGACCACCGGCACCGGACGGCGCAAGAGCCGCAACTGGCTGTGGCTGGTGCTGGTGGCGCTCATCGCCATCGCCCTCCTCATCTTCCTGCTGGCGCGCTGCAACGGCGACGACCAGAACGCCGGCAACGGCGCGGCACCGAGCAACGCCATGCCGCCGACCAGTGCGACGAGTGCGCCAGGAACGCCGTCCTCAGGCCCGGCAGCGTCGGGTGTCCCTGCCGGCCAGCTCAACGCTGGAGGGCAGGAAATGTTTCCGTTGCCGCAAGGCGGTGACCTCCTCGGCCTCGTCGGCAAGCCGGTGTCCGGTCACGCGGTGCCGGTCCAGTCCGTGCCGGGACCGGAAGGTTTCTGGATCGGCGACAACACCACGGACCGGGTGTGGATCAAGCTGCTGCCGCAGGGAAACTCGCCGGTGGCGGTCAAACCCGGTCAGTTGCTGGACTTCGACGGCACGGTCGTCGCCAACGGCGATGCGTTCGCCGCCGCCGAACACGTCGACGCCGCCAACGGCGCGGAACAGCTGGACCGGCAGAAAGCCCACATCGAGCTGCCGCACAACCAGCCCGCCATCGTCGGAACGAAGTAACGCCCAGCACGCCATCGACAGGTCAGTCAGCAACGGAAGGACGGGATCTCCGTGTCTCGCACTGTGCAGCCCGATAATCTGATCGGGCACAACGTCATCGATCGTGACGGCGACAAGATCGGCAGCATCGGTTCGGTCTACGTGGCCGACGACACCGGCAACCCCGAGTGGGCCACGGTGAAGACCGGTCTCTTCGGCCACAAGGAAAGCTTCGTGCCGCTGCAGGGTTCCCGGCTGCGTGGGGACGACATCGTGGCGCCCGTGACCAAGGACAAGGTGTCCGGGGCTCCTCGGCTGGACGCCGACGGGCACCTGTCGCCTGAGGAAAGCCAGGAACTGTACCGGTATTACGGTCTCTCCGAGGCCGGCGGCGCCCGAGGCACGGAGCCGGGCCGTGGCCGCGAGCACGACGCCGGCCGGACGGGAGGGGACGGCCAGGAGTCGATGACCCGCTCGGAGGAACGGCTGAAGGTCGGTACCGAAGCGGTCGAGTCGGGCCGTGTCCGGCTTCGCAAGTACGTGGTCACCGAAGAGCAGCGGGTGCGGGTCCCTGTTCGGCACGAGGAGGTGCGCGTCGAACGGGAGCCGATCACCGACGGGCGTCCGGGGGAGCACCGCGTGGAAGAAGCGGAGCAGGAGGTGACGTTGCACGCCGAGAAGCCGGTCGTGCGGAAGGAAGCTGTGCCTGTCGAGAAGGTGCGCCTGGGAAAGCAGACCGTGGCCGAGGAGCAGACCGTGACGGGTGAGGTGCGCAAGGAGCAGATCGAGGTGACGGACGACGCCCGGAAACGTCGGCCCTGAGATTCGGGATGTCCGTGCTCGCGTCGCTGAGGGGCGGCGCGAGCACGGACGCGCCATTCCTATCCGGCGAGGTTGTGAAGGACATCGAGCATGGCCAACCGCACCGACAGCGAATGCGTCATCCGGCAGTGGTCGAGCGACGACTGCGAGCCGGAGGATGCGGTACGAGTCCTCATCGAGGTGAGTCGTGGCAGGCGTCCGCTGTATTTGGCACGGTTCAAGCACGGCTGGTTGTGGGTCCGGGACCAGCTTGACCTCCGCCGTGCGTGTCGCACACCTCTGGCCTGGCGCTGGGCGGTCGGCGCGGACGCCGGCGTGATCACCCGGGTCCGTGAACTGACGGAACGAGAGCAACGCGAGTGGCAGGGAAGCCTGCCTCGGCAAGCCGCGCCCCGCACTTACATGTTGGTCGACTAACAAGTATATTGACCGGGGTGTCCTCACAGCGGGATCTCCAGGCCCTCGAGTTCCTCCGCGACGACCCCCTGCACACCATGCGCGTCGTCCCCGATCCGTTGCCTGATCCGAAGCGGGGCAGCGTGCTGCTCAGGATCGAGCACTTCGTCCTGACCTCGAACAACATCACCTACGCCCGCTACGGCGACCGGCTCGGGTATTGGACTCCGTTCCCGGCACGCGAGCACGGCTGGGGACGAGTGCCCGCCTGGGGCGCCGCCCGTGTCGTCGGCGGCGACCCACGGCTGGCGGCGCCCGGCGAGCTGTTCGCCGGACTCCTCCCGATGGCCACGCACGTCCTTGTCGAGGCGGAGTCGTCGCCCACCGGGTTGCGAGCCACGTCGCCGGAGCGATCGGGAATGCCTCCGATCTATCGCGACATGGTGCGCGTGAGCGACACGGTCGGCGACGTGGGGCTTGCGACCGGCCGGGAAGTGGCAGCGACCGCGGCGCACCTCGGCGACGAGGCGACGGCTCCGGCCCAGGTGGTGTTCTCCAGTGCGACCAGCCGCACCGCCCTCACCACGGCTGTGGTGCTGCGGGAGGCGGGTGTGCGGATCGTGGGGCTGACCGCTGCTGTCCGCACCCAGGTGGCTGCTCGCGCCGAAGTCTTCGACGATGTCCTCTCCTACGACCGGATAGGCGACGTCGTGGCCGTTCCGGGCACCGCCTACGTCGACATAGCCGGGCAGCCCGCGGTCACCGCCGCGGTGACCCGGACCCTCGGGCCGGCGCTCGTCCGCGTCCTTCGGGTCGGCGCCACCCACGATCCGAGCGACGTGTCCGCGCCGATCTCCCCGCCGGGTCCGCCGGTCGAGCGATTCAACGTCGGGCTTCGCCGGATCGACGTCGCCGCCCGGATCGGCGAGGAGAAGATGGCGGCCCTCGAGCAGGCGGCCGAGAAGTCGATCGCCGGCTGGGCCGCCGGGCACCTCGCGGTGGAGAAGGTCACGGGGCTCGATCAAGTCCGTCACGTCTGGCACCGGGTCCGGCGAGGTGACGTGGACCCGTTGACGGTCGCGATGATCGTTCCGTCCTGAGCACGGTGCGGCCCGGCCGCTCAGGGCAGCGTCACCAGGTCACCGGGAGGGAGGCGACGCCGTGGATCGGGGAGAGGGCCCGGAATTCGAGCTCCTCGAACGGCACGGCAAGCCGCAGGCCGGGGAAGCGGCGCAGCAGGGCGGGCAGCGCGGTCTTGAGCTCGAGCCGGGCCAGTTGCTGGCCGAGGCACTGGTGGGCGCCGAAGCCGAAAGCGAGGTGGGGTACCGGTTTGCGGCGCACGTCGAGCCCGGCGTTCCGCCCGACGAGGGCGGGATCGTGGTTCGCGGCCAGGACCGACAGTGACAGCCATGCGCCGTCGGCGATCCGGTGGCCGTTGACGTCCAGTTCCGTCGTTGCGCGCCGGTCGAGGTAGGTGACGATCGACAGGTAGCGGAGCAGCTCTTCGATCGCGGGGGTCGCTACGTCCTGGTCGTCGCGGACGGCGGCCAGCTGATCGGGGTTCTGCAGGAGGGTCAGCGTGCCGAGCGCGATCATGTTCGAGGTGGTTTCGTGTCCGGCGATGAGCAGCAGGTTGCCGAAGCCGATCAGCTCCTCGTCGGTGATCTCGTCGCCGTGCCGGCGGATCACGTCGCCGAGAAGGCCGGTGCCGGGGTCGGAGCGCAATCCGGTGACGAGTTCGGCCATGTAGGCGTGCATCGCGGCGTAGTTGGCGAACTGCTCGTGTTGCGGGCGGGTGACGTCGAGCAGAACCGCGCTGCGGTCCTGGAAGTCGGCGCGGTCGGCGTAGGGGACGCCGAGCAGTTCGCAGATCACGAGTGAGGGGATGGGCAGGGCGTAGGACTGGACGAGATCGGTCCCGGGGCCGGCTTCCCGCAGTGCGTCCAGGTGCTCGGTGACGATCTGTTCGATGCGGGGCCGCATGTCCTGCAGCCGGCGGATGGTGAAGGCGCCGGCCAGCATCCGCCGCAGCCGGGCGTGTTCGGGTCCGTCGTAGCCGAGCAGGAAGCCGGGCTGGTTGAACAGGGTGCGGGGTGCGTCCGGGTCGGCGTTCATGTCCGCGGCGACGTGCTCGTGGGCGAAGGTGGCGCGCACGTCGTCGTAGCGGGTGACGGCGCGGGCGTCGAACTGGCCGAAGAAGGGGTGGTAGCGGGCGACGGTGGGCAGATCGGGTTGCTCGCGCAGCGCGGTCAGCTCGGCGGCCGGCTCGAAGGGGCAGCGTTCTGCTCGGCGGCCGGTCATCAAGACGCTGGGGTGCGGGGAATCTGGCACGGTCTGCTCCGTAAGGGCGGTGGTCGTGGGGGTGCGCTGGCTGTCGGTGCGACTTGGCCGGCATCACGCGCAAACTGTGAGACATGTGTCTCGCAAGTACCACCGTGTCATGCGTGGATCTATGAGTCAACTGTCTCAGAAGTCTGGCTCGTATGCTGTGACGGTGAGTTACTCGACGGACCCGCGCGCGGCGCGTTCCCGGGAGGCGATTCTCGTCGCCGCCCGGGAGTTGCTGGCGAGCGAGGGACCCGGCGCGGTCACTCATCAGCGCGTCTCCCAGGAGGCCGGCGTGGGCCGGGCCACCGTCTACCGGCACTGGCCGCGGTCCGAGCAGCTTTTGCTCGACGTGATGGAGAGCGCCGATCTGCCGCTGTTCAAGGACCCCGAAACACCGGTCCGGCCGTGGCTGCACCGGCAGCTGCGGCAGATGGCCGACGAGCTGATGCCCCCGGCTGTGGCCGGTCTGTCGCTCGCCATGATGCAGTCGGCGCTCTGGGACGCGGAGATGGCACGTCGGCGCGACGAGTCGACCAAGACGATCGAAGAGCGGATCCACGCGGCGATCCGGTCGGCTGTTGCCGGACAGGAGCTGGAGACCGACGCCGAGCCGGCGGATCTGGTGTCGATACTGGTCGGGCCGATCGTCTATCGCACCGCGATGCAGCGTGACGTGGTCCCGGACGGACTCATCGACCGGCTTCTCGACGGCATCGGGACCTGGCACCGTTAGAGCGCGGGAGCCGCTCACCTCCCGGCCCCTGGCTCGACGGCACCGGTGCTGCGCAAGGGTGTTTCCCGGATGCGCCAGGCTGCGACGGCAGCCATCGCCGCCACCACGGCGGCGACGGTGAAGATGCGCGACATCCCCGTCACCAGCGTGCCGCCGGCCAGCAGCGCGCCGAACGCCGAGGTGCCGATGGCGCCCCCGATGGTGCGGAACATCGTCGTGTTCGCCGTCGCCACGCCGATCTCTTCGGCCGGGACCGTGTTCTGGGCGATCAACGTCATCATCTGCGTGCTCAGGCCGAGGCCGGCGCCGATGAGCACGAGCGCGGCGCTGGTGAGCCAGACCGGCGTGCCGGCGTGGGCGGTGGCGAGCACGCCGCACCCCGCGGCCATCGCCGATGTGCCGATGATCGGGAAGAGCCGGTACCGGCCGGTCCGGCTGCTCACCCGGCCGGCCACCTGGGACGCGACGACGACCGCCAGGGTCATCGGCAGGAGGAGCGTTCCGGAGTCCGAAGCCGATGCGCCCTGGACGGTCTGCTGGAACAGCGGGACGAACGTGATGGTGCCGAAGCTGATGACGCCGACGACGAAGATGATCACGGTCGTCAGCCGGATGTTCCGCTGCGCGAACAACGTCAGCGGCAGGACGGGTTCGCGGCTTCGCCGTTCCACCCACACGAACGCGCCGGTGGCGATCACGGTGAGCGGCGCCAGCACCACCGTCGCGCCTACGCCGTTGGTGAGCAGCAGCAGGCCGGTGACAGCGGTCGTGAGCAGCAGCGCACCTGCGACGTCCAGGTGCACCCGGCGCCGCGGCGCCGGCGGTACCACCAGGACGATCGCGGTGGCGGCCAAGACGATCAGGCCGAGTGGGAGGTTGAGGTAGAAGTTCCAGCGCCACCCGAGCAGGCTCGTGACGACGCCGCCGAACAGCGGGCCACCGATCTGCCCGGCGGCCATGACGCTCGCGGTCAGACCCTGGTAGCGGCCGCGGTCGCGCGGCGGGACCAGGACGCCGATCAGGGACAGCGCGCCGACCGCGAGCCCGCCGCCGCCGAGGCCCTGGACCGCGCGGAAGGCGATCAGCTGCGTCATGTCCTGGGCGAACCCGCACGCGACGGAGGCGGCGGTGAAGAGGCCGATCGCGCTCAGGTGCACGCGTTTGCGCCCGTAGAGGTCGCCGAGCTTGCCCCAGATCGGCGTCGAAGCGGCGGTAGTGAGCGTGTACGCGGTGACGACCCAGGACAGTCGGTCGAGGCCACCGAGCTGGGTGACGATCGTGGGCATCGCCGTGCCGACGACGGTGTTGTCGAGCATCGCGAGCAGCATGCCGAGCAGCAGCACGGCGAACGCCGCCCGCAGCCGCGCTGGGCTCATCGGCGCGGCGGACGGCTGGGGACGCGCAGGTGAGACGACCATGACCGGCTCCGTTCAGGCCACGGAGCCGAGGATCAGGTCGGCGACCCGGTCCGGCTGCTCGAGCTGCGGCTGGTGGCCCGCCTCGCGAACGACCGTGAACTCGGCGCCTTCGTCGTTCTCCCCCGCGAAGGCCGCCGCGTACGCGCGTCCGTAGGACAGGTCGGCGATTCCGTCGCTTTCGCCCCAGGCGACCCGCACGGGCAAGCGCACCGATTCGAGCCGGGCACGCAGGGCCGGGTCGTGCATGTACGGGTCGCCGGCGTAGCGGTTCAGGGCCGCGGCGTTGCCCTGCATGGCGGCGAGGCGCTCCGGCGGCAGCAGGGCGGGGTCCATCCGGAAGCGGTCGGGGAAGTGGAAGACGACGTCGGCCAGCTTGTCCGGCGGCGTGGCGGCGAGGTCGGTGATCGGGTGCCCCTCGACGGTGATCCCGACGGCGTCCAGCAGCACGAGCCGGCTGACGCGGTGCTCGTCGCCGGCGTCGCGGGCCGCCTGCTCGTCGACGCCCATCTGCGCCGCGATCCACCCGCCGACGGAGTTGCCGGCCACGAGGACGTCGGTCAGGTCGAACTCCTCGAGCAGCCGGCGCATGACCCGGGCGAGCCCCGGAACATCGGCGACGCGATCGGCGGCCGGCGTGCCGTCGAAGCCGGGGATGACCGGCGTGAGCACCCTCGCCCCGCGCGCGGCGAGCACGGCGGCCAGGCCGGCAACCGACGCCGGGCCCGCTCCGCCGTGCACCAGCAGGACGGGACGTCCGGCGCCGCGGTCCTCGACCCGGACGACGAGGTCGTCGTCGAGCCGGACGTCCGTGGTCCGCGGCTCGGCCACCGGGGTCTCGTCGGCGTAGGTGGTGGCCGGTTCGGTGTGGTAGCGGGCCATGATTGCCGTGATCTCGGCGTCTTGTGCGGGGCGCCCCGCCTTCTCGGCGAACGCGCGCAGGTCGCGGAAGTACTGGACGTAGAGGTCCGGCGTGAAGGTGTTGAGGATGACCGCCGGCTCGTCGCCCGGGTTGGCGAAAGTGTGCGGCGCGCCCGGCGGCACCATGACGAGGGTCCCGGCGGGCGCATCGTGGGTTTCCTCGCCCACGGTGAAGCGAGCCGTGCCGCGCACGACGTAGAAACCCTCGTCGTGCTGGGCGTGGCGGTGCTGGGGCGGGCCGGCGGTGTGCGGGGCGACGACGATCTCGCCCAGGCCCAGCCGGTGGCCGGTGGTGCTGCCGTCCTCGAGGATCCGCAGCTGGATCGGGCCGGTCAGGGTGATCTCGCCGGCCTCGGGCCCGACGATCGCGATGCGTGTCATGTACCGCTCCTTATGAGAGTCAACTGTCATGAGGAAGGTAGACCCTCATCTCGCTTTCATGCAAGTGGACTCTTATGATGAGAGTGAACTCGAGTGCGAGAGGTGGCCGAGATGGACGGCGGACGGGTCAACCAGAAGCGGCGGACGCGCAACGCGATCGTGGCGGCCGCCACCGAACTTGTCCGGGGCGGCCGCGCGGTGACGATGCCCGAGGTCGCGAAGGCGGCGGAGGTGTCGGAGGCGACGGCCTACCGCTACTTCCCGGACCTGGCGAGCCTGCTGCGCGAAGCCGTCGCGGGGACGCTGTTCGATCCGGCGGAGGCTCTGGCACCGCTCGCGGGCTCCACCGATCCCGTCGCCCGCGTCGCGGCCGCGACGGAACATTTGCTGCGTCACGTACTGACGCACGAGAGCGCGGTCCGCGCGATGATCGCGGCGACGATCACCCGGCCCGCCGACACCGCCGGCCGTCCCGGTCTGCGCTTCGGTCTCATCAACGAGGCACTCGCGCCGCCGGCCGACCTAGGCGACCTCGACGCGCCCGCGTTGCTTCAGCTGAAGCGGGATCTTGCGGTCGTCATGAGTGCCGAGGCGCTGTTCGGGCTGACCGATCTCCATCGCCTGCCGCCCGAAGAAGCCGTCCGCAGTATCGTCCACACCGCGGTGACGCTCACCAAAGCCGTTCTCGGCGAGAGGCCGACGACGGGCGAAGGACACGCTGGCAATGCGCGCTGACCGCGTTGCGAAAGCACACTGCGGAACGCCACAAGAACTGCCTCATCTCTCGTCGGGCCGTAGCTGTTCTCCAACGGTGAGGGGACAGGCGGGATGTGCTCAGCGAAAGTCGGCCACGTGATCGCGCGCCCATTCGGCGAACGTCAGCGGGGACCTGCCGACCACGTCTGCAACGGCGTCGGTGGCCAGCACGCGTCCGGCATCGTCCAGTGCGCGCTCCACCACGACCTTCCGCACGCCGGCCAGAACGCCGGGCCAGGGAGCGGGGTCGGCCAAGTCGGCACGGACCACCTCGACACCCTCGGGAAACTCACCGGACCGTGGCGCACGGCTGGACGCGCGCACCGTCTCTCCGGCGGCCAACTTCGACGGCAGAGCCGTTTCGGAGGGTGATCACCCCCAGGGTGAGTGGACCGTTGAGGCCTTTGCCGCCGGAGAACCGGTCTTTGAGGACCACTGCGTCCCTGGCGCCAACCTGTTCTGCCACTTCGGAAAAGTGCGCACTTCGCTGTGCACGCCAACGCCGTCGCCGCAGGAAACCCATGATCGGAGTCTGTCCCGTGGGGCGGGATTTCAGTTGATCGCCGTTCTGCTGGGGGCGCGGAATGCGATGCCGGGTAATTTTCTGCGTCATCGTGACAGCCGTCTGGCGCCTGTCGTCTGACCGGCGTCGGCCGGCCTCCTCGGTGTCGACCCCACCAGACCGAGATGATCGAATATCGTCCAGTCGAAGATCACCGCGGTTGATCAACTCATATGTTTGCGCTCTTCGCCGCAGTTGTCGGCAACTGGTTTGTTGATTGTCGTACATTGTCTGCCTCGGCAGTGCTCAGGGAAATTAGTAAAATAGGGCCAGTCACGTACGACTCTGACGGATCCGCAGGTCGGCTGGGGCGGTCCGGGCCGTCGAATGCACTTCGGCGCTGCTGGCACGGTTCGATGAGGGGTTTATTCGGCGGTGCGCCGGCTCGCCGGTCCGAGACCGAGCCTCAACGCACGCTGGACTACTCAATTCAGCCCGTGACCTGGGACCCGGTACTCGCCACCAACTTTCTTTCCAATGTTCTTGCAGGCCGTTTCCCCACCACGGCGGCGGGCTGCGGGTATCCTGGAATGTCGGGCCACGGGAGGGAGTCGCGGTATGCCGGCGGGCAAGACGATGGGGAAGCTTGGCTGGTTGACGGCGATCTTGGCGATGCCGGGAGCCGCGGCCGGACTCTGGTCCGGCTGGGTCCATGACCATTCCGTGCTCGCCGTGATCGTGCTGGCCTTTTACGAAGGGGTGCTGGCGGTCTTCTCGTTCGTCCAGAAAATCGCATCGGAACTCCTCAAACGCCGTCAGGCGAAGCTCATCGACTGGGTCGACCAGAGCCTCGGGCGCAAACTGGCGCGTTTCGATCGCCGGTACCGGGAATTCGTCCTCGAATCCCTGCGGTTCGTCGATCAAAAGGGCCTGGCGACCATCGGCCCCTACACTCCTCAGCTCGACGAGGTCTTCGTGGAGCTCTGGTTGGTGCCGCGAAGCCCGCACCAGGTGATGTCCGACCCGCTGGCCGACGTGCCCGCCGAGCTGAACCAGCTCTCGTCGCTGACAAAACTGCTCGACCGGCCTTCCCCGAGCGTGCTGGCGGTGGTCGGCGCGGCGGGCAGCGGCAAGACGACCCTGCTGCGCCACACGGCCCGCAGGATCTGCCGCACTGGGGAGAGGCGGCGGCACACGGTGCCGATCTTCCTGTTCCTGCGCGATCACGCGGCCGAAATCCTGGCTACTCCGGAAGTGACTCTGGCCGACCTCCAGCGCGGGACGCTCGGGCGCTATCGGAAGGACGAGCCTCAGGACTGGTTCGAACAGAAACTGCGCGACGGTTCGTGCGTGATCCTCCTCGACGGGCTCGACGAGGTGCCGACCCCCGACGACCGCCGCTCGGTGTCGGACTGGGTGGAGCGGCAGATCGGCCAGTACCCCAGGAACGACTACGTGATCACCTCCCGCCCGCACGGCTACCGGGCGGCCGCGATCACCGGCGCCACGGTGTTCCAGGTGCGGCGGTTCACGGACGAGCAGGTCACACGCTTCGTGCGCGGGTGGTACCGGTCGATCGAGCAGCAGCAGAGCGCCGGCGTGGACACCGGCGAGCTGGAGTCACGCGCCGTCTCCGCCGCCGACGACCTGCTCGACCGGCTCAGGACCTCGGCCGTGCTGCGCGAACTCACCGTGAACCCGCTGCTGCTGACCATGATCACCAACGTGCACCACTATCGCGGCGCGCTGCCCGGAAGCCGGGCCGAGCTCTACAGCGAGATCTGCGAAGTGATGTTGTGGCGGCGGCACATCGCCAAGCGACTGCCGATCGGGCTCGGCGGGGAGCAGATGGAACTGCTGCTGCGCCAGCTCGCGTTCACCATGATGGAGCGCCGGGTACGGGACCTCCCGCGCTCCGGGGTGCTCACCGCGCTCCACCCGATGCTGCGCCGGGTCTCCAAGGACCTCACGGCGGCGGCGTTCTTGAGCGGCGTCGGCGACAGCGGGCTGCTGGTCGAACGGGAGAACGGCCTGTACTCCTTCGCCCACCACACTTTCCAGGAACATCTCGCTGCCGCGCACCTCCAGGACAAGGGGCCGGCCGGCCTGCTCCCGGGGCGGGTCGACGACGAGTGGTGGCGGGAATGCACGCTGCTCTACTCGGCGCGCGCGGACGCCGACCCGATCATCGAGGCCTGCCTCGCGTCCGGCAGCGTCATCGCGCTCGCGCTGGCGTTCGACTGCGCGCAGCACGCCCGCGAGATCGATCCCGCCCTGCGGGACCGGCTGGACCGGCTGCTGCACTCGAGTTACGACGCCGGCACCGATCCTCGTCGCCGCAGGCTGATGGCGCGGGTGATGGTGAACCGGCACCTGCGCAATCTCACCTCCGCCGTCGGCGCCGCGCGGGTCTGTGTCCAGCCGATCACCGTGGGCATCTACTGGCTCTTCCTCGCCGACACCGGCACCGAACGTCCCGACGATCCGCGGCCGTTCGTCCCGGGAGCCGGCGGTCCGGTGGTCGGGGTCCGACCGGCCGATGTGCTCGGCTTCATCCAGTGGGTCAACGAAATCGCCGGTGGCGAGTCGGTTTACCGGCTGCCCAGCCGCGCCGAGATCGAGGATCCGGCGGTCCGGCGCGCGCTCGGTCAGCCCGCCGAGCCGTCCGGCAGCCTCAGCGTGTGGGTGCGTCCGGACGTGCCGGGGGCGCCGGAGCTGTGGACGGCGGAGGACGAGCCGCACCCCCACACGATCACCTCCCGGATCCTCGTCCAGCGCGTCACCCAGGATCTCCAGGGCTCGGCGACGACACTGGCCAGGCTGCTGGTGATTCGGTCTCTCGTGCTGCTGCGGGCAGTCTCGTTCGATCTCGATCACGGCGTAGCGAGCGCCCGTGCCTACAAGCTGACCGGCGAACTGGTCCGCGGGCTGGCCGGTGCGTTGGAGCTGGCTCATACCTGCGAACCAGCCCTGGTCCGGGTGCTCACCTCGGCGAGGGCGCACGCTTCCGACCTGGTGCGCGCGGTCGGCCGGCAGGTCGAGCACGCGCAAGCTCTCGACCTGGCACGTCTGCGTGATCTCGGCCGGCTTCGCACGCTGAACGACACGCTGGCGCTGGATCTCTCCGTGGGGCGCTCGTTCGACCGGGCCCGCAATCGCGGACCGGACAAGGAAAGCGACCTGGTGCACGACCTCGATCTGGCCCTGTCCCGGGATTTCGAGTACGCCCGTCGCTTGGCCGACGTCCTCGGCCGAGCTCTCGACCGGGCTCTCGAACTGGAACCGGAACGGGAACTGGACACTGTGCTCGGCCTCGATCTGGCTCGCGACGCCGAGCGGGCGCCGGCGCCGTTCGCCGAGTTCGACGGGCATTTCACCCGGCTCACCGGACCGGCCCTGGCCGGTGCCCTCACCGAATCGTTGCACGAGTCTCAGGACCGGGAAACCGAGGACTGGCACCGGTTCTCGGCTGCTTTCGCGCGTGCGTTCGTAGCCGCCGCGGGTATCGACACCACCGACCACGTCGTGCCGCCCGGCTCGCTCGTGGCGGAGGTCCAGCGCGCCTGCACAAATGTCCGGACCGGAACCGGGACCGGTCCGGCCGCGGCCCGGCTCGGCGAAGCGACGGTCCGGCTGGAAGAACTCGCGGTGCCCGTCTTCGGCCGCAAAAGCGAACTCACTCCGGGCAACGCGACGGCGATCCGCACCGCGGCACTGTGCCTGGCGGTCGAAGCGGAAGCGTTGGCGGACAGCGATTCCGCCGCCGCGTTCCGCCGGGTCGCGGCTGGGGTCAGCCTGCTGGAACTCCGTCGCAGCAACCAGACGCCCGCCACCGAGACGATCGTGCTCGCCAGTGCTTGATGACTGGATCAATGCCCGCTGCCTGCCCGACAGCAACAGCCGGCCGCGAACCTGCCGGATTCGCTCATGCCGCTCACGGCACGGTGATCGGCCACCTGCGCTGTCGCTCGACAGGGACGACGGTGTACGAGGTGGCAGGCCGTCCGTCGCTGGGCGGCGGGCAATGGTACGTCCTGCCCGACGACCGCGCGTTCTTCCGTGCGACTGATGGCGAACCGCGCCAGTCGCTGATCACCGGCCACACACTGCGTGACCGGCCTTCTTGGACTGAGGTTGCAGAAGGCTGAACCGTTCACCCGGGTCCGCATGAGACGCCGGCACCCCGTGATCGACAAATGAATCTCAGGTGAACAACGTCTAGCATGACGTTCGCGCGCGTCGCTGACCTCGGTCTTCGGGTAAGACCCGCCGCGACATGGGCATCGGCACGACACTGCACGTGGTCGCCACGGGTACCGCCCGGCGAGCCATCGACATCACGGGGTTGGGCGGCGTTCTGTCGATCGATCCCACGCTCGACGACGCGCTGGCCGGCTTCTGAACGGTCGCTGCGACGGTGCCGACATGACCTGTTCCGCCGCAGCGGATGTGCGGGGGGCAAGGACGCGCCGTTCCCGTGGCCGGCCGGCCGGATCGACGGCGGCAGAGCTGGCGATCGCCTGGCCGGGCCGTGCTGTCAGTGTTCGCGGACGGGTGGTGCGTCGCCGAGATGGAGGTCGTCTCGCGGAACGGGAAGACCAAGAGCCCAGGCCGGCAGCGCGCGGCAGGACAGCGACGTCTTGATGCCGGCTGGGGATGCGGCATCGGCGAACGCGGGCCACCGAGTGCGTGCCTGCTCGCTGTCGGTGCGCACGACGGTCTCGGTGCGCGTCGCTTCGAGGCGCGGTTCGTCGTCGAGGGGGTAGAAGAGACCGGAATGAAATCCGTCGGCCTCGTCGCACCCCGGCGACCAGTTCGGTGACACCTGGTCGCCGGGGTGACGCGGGTCAGCCCCGGCGGCCACGGTCACTCCTGCTCGGCCGTACCGGAGAACGACGGGAACAGGACGCGCCGGCGTCGCGTTCGGGGGCCAGGACCGGTCAGGAAGCCGTGGTCGAGCGGCTGAGCGTCTCCCACGTGGCGACGTCGGCCAGCAGGGCCTCGTGGTGTTCGCGCAGCCCGTCGACCGCGTCTTCCCCGAGCAGGAAGTGCAGCGGCGGGTGCTCGGCGCCGAGCACCTCGAGGATCGCCGCCGCGCCCTTCGCCGGGTCGTTGGGCTCCTGGCCCACGACGCCCTTGACCATCCGCCGCAGCTCTCCCGAGGTCGCGTCGTAGGCCGGGTTTTCGGGGGTCCACTGCAGACTGGTGCTGAACTGGGTGCGGAACATACCCGGTTCCACCACGAGGACCCGGATGCCGAGCGGGGCCAGCTCGAGCGACAGCGCCTCGCCCAGAGCCTCGAGTGCGTGCTTGGTGGCGTTGTAGCCGCCCAGGCCCGGGAAGGTCATCACGCCGCCGAGGGAGCTCATCACGACGATCGTCCCGCTTCCCTGCTCGCGCAGCACGGGCAGGACGGCCTGAGTCAGCTGCACCGCGCCGAAGTAGTTCACGTCGAACATGCTGCGCAAGTGCTCGACCGAGGTTTCCTCGACGGCGCCGATCACGCTGACGCCGGCGTTGTTCACCAGGACGTCGATGCGGCCGAACACGGCCAGTGTCGCCTCGACCGCGGCGTGGATCGATGCCGGGTCGGTGACGTCCATCGCCACCGTGCTGATCCGGTCACCTCCCGCCCGCGCGAGGTCCGCGAGGGTCTCCGGGCGGCGCGCGGTGGCCATCACCCGGTCACCGGCGGCCAGCGCGGCCCGCACGAGCTCCCGGCCGAAGCCGCTCGAGCAGCCCGAGATCAGCCAGACGCGGCCCGGTGTTTCGTTCGTCATTCCCATGCCTTTCACGTTGGTGCTTACCGAGGTCGATGGTCGTCTCGGTACCGCCGCGTCGTCCAACACCGGTTACCTGTCGTAGTTGTAAGCTTTTCCTGTGAGCCCTGATCTTCGGCAGCTGAGGTATTTCGTCGCTGTCGCGGAGGAGTCCAGCTACACCCGCGCCGCCGAACGGCTCGTGATCAGCCAGCAGTCGCTGTCCCAGCAGATGACCCTGCTGGAACGCATGCTCGGCGTGAAGCTCTTCGACCGCGACACCAGGGGCACCAGCCTGACCGCGATCGGCGCGTTGTTCCTCCCCGAGGCCCGTGCGGTGCTCGCCCGGGCCGACGAAGCGTTCGACGTGGTGGCCCGGGCCGCCCGCGGCGAAGCCGGCAGCCTCTGCCTCGCCTTCCTCTCGACCACGACGAACCACCTGCTGCCGCCGGTGGTGCGGACCGTCCGGCAACGGCTCCCGGAACTCCGGCTGACCACGGAGGAAACGACGATCGCCCTGCTGGTCGAGGGGCTGCGGAAGGGCCGCTACGACGTCGGGTTCACCCGGCCGCCGCTCGTGGACGACCTGCGAACCCGGACGCTCGTCAGTGAACCGGTGTGCGCCGTGCTGCCCGAGGGGCATCCGCTGGCCGATCGCGCCGGACTGACCCTCGCCGAGCTGGCCGGTGAACGCTGGGTGCTGACGCCACGCAGTTCCTGGGAACCGTGGCACCAGGCGTTCGACGACTCCTTCCGGGCGGCCGGGTTCACCCCCGACGTGGTCCACCGGGACGCGAGCGTCCAGGCGTTGCTGGGCCTGGTCGCGGCCGGCGTCGGGATCACGCGGCTGGCCCGGTCGGCCGGTAACCTCCGGCGTACCGGCGTGGTGTTCGTGCCGATCGCCGGGGAATTCGCGTCGACGGAACTCGTCTGGTCGGCCGGCAACGACTCGGGTGCTCTGCGTGCCCTGCTGGACGTCGTCACCGAGCTGGCCGCGTCGACCGACTTGACCACCTCCGGCTGACCGGCCGCCGCGCTGACGCCGATGTGGACGGTCAGGCGAACGCGGTACCGCCGGCGAGAACGTGTTGTCGGGCCTCCTCAGGCGATGGCCGCATAGGCGCTGACGCGCTCGACGTGCATCCGCACGAGGAGCATGCCGGGAACGCTGTTGCGTTCGCCGAATTCGGAAGCGCGGTCCGCACCCATGTACCGGGCGGCGATGTTCGTCGCCCAGGTGCGCAACTGCCCGGGGTCCTCGGAAATGTCCGTGTGTCCCCACAGCACCGCGTGGGAGTACGGGGGCACCTCGTCGTCGATGCACATCGCCGCACGCCCGTCCCGCGTGAGGTCGTGCGCCTTCGCGGTCACGTTCTCCGTGGTGAAGACGAGGTCGTCACCGTCGAGGAGAAACCACACGGGCGCGATATGGGGCCCGCCGTCCGCTCGCACGGTGGCCAGCTTGCCGGTGCGGGTACCTTTCGCGATGAACGCCTTCCACTCGTTCTCTTCCATTTTGGTCATCTCCTCAGCATCCGTCCGCGCCGCGACGGAAGCAATACAGCCCGCTCCTCCACCTCACCCACCTCACCCACCTCGGAACAATCTCCCCGCGCGGCCGGAAGCGCCTTAAGCTGGTTCTCCGCGGGCGTGACCCGGCGCCGCCGGGGAGCTGGTGGACGGAGGCGATCGGGTGCTGCTGGGCCGGCGCCGGGAGTGCGCAACGCTCGAAGAACTGGTCGACGCCGTGCGGGCC
The DNA here is from genome assembly GCF_040682775.1 of Amycolatopsis sp. NPDC051106. Classification (NCBI taxonomy): domain Bacteria; kingdom Bacillati; phylum Actinomycetota; class Actinomycetes; order Pseudonocardiales; family Pseudonocardiaceae; genus Amycolatopsis; species Amycolatopsis sp. NPDC051106. The sequence goes on from NZ_JBFBBQ010000008.1 coordinate 82,511, forward strand.
GGGCAGGGACGCGCACTGCTGGTGGTCGGGGAGCCCGGCGCGGGCAAGACCGCGCTGCTCCAGTACGTCGCCACGCACGCGCCGGGGTGCCGGGTGTTGCGCACCGCCGGGGTCCAGGCCGAGATGGAGCTGCCGTTCGCCGGGCTGCACCAGCTGTGCGTGCCACTGCTGGACAGGGTGGACACGCTCCCGGCTCCGCAGCGCCAGGCTCTGGGTACCGCGTTCGGCCTGACCGCGGGCCCGGCCCCGGACCGGCTCCTCGTCGGGCTCGCCGTGCTGAGCCTCTTGGCCGAGGCAGGCGGCGAGCGTCCGCTGGTGTGCCTGGTCGACGACCTGCAATGGCTGGATCGCGCTTCGACCCAGGCGCTGGCGATCGCGGCACGCCGGCTGTTCGCGGATCCCGTGGGCCTGATCTTCGCGACACGAACCCGGGAACCGGGCGCCGCGCCGGCCGGCCTCCCCGAGCTGCCGGTCCGGGGATTGCCCACCGAGGACGCCCGGGCGCTGCTGCGGACGGCGCTGCCGGGGCCGGTCGACGAACGCGTCGTGGACCAGATCGTCGCGGAAACCGACGGAAATCCGCTGGCCTTGCTGGAGCTGCCCCGGAGCATGCCGCCCGCGGAACTGGCCGGCGGGTTCGGCCTGCCGGCCGGCCGGGTGCTGCCGGGCCGGCTCGAGCGAAGTTTCCGGCAGCGGGTCAGGCAGCTGCCGGAAGCGTCCTGGTGGCTGCTGCTGGTCGCCGCGGCCGACCCGCTCGGCGACGCGGTACTGGTCTGGGGCGCCGCCGAGCGACTGGGGGTGGGAGTCGACGCGGCGGGCCCGGCGGTGGCGGCGGGCCTCGTCCAATTCGGCGCGCGGGTGAGGTTCCGGCACCCGCTGGTGCGTTCGGCGGTCTACGACGGCGCCACCGAGGGACAACGGCAGCGGGCGCACCGAGCGCTCGCGGAATGCACGGACCCCGCGTCCGATCCGGACCGCAGGGCGTGGCACCGGGCACGGGGCGTCACCGGGCCGGACGACGAGGTCGCGGCGGAGCTGGAACGCTCGGCGGGCCGCGCGCAGGCGCGGGGTGGGCTCCCCGCCGCGGCGGCGTTCCTGGCCCGGGCGGTCGAACTGACCCGCGACCCGGTGCGGCGGGCGGAGCGGGCCCTGGCCGCCGCACGGGCCGCGTTCGACGCGGGGGCGCCCGAAACGGCGCTCGGCCTGGTGGCGGTGGCTCAGGCAGACCACTTCGACGACCTACGCCATGCGAAGGCCAACCTGCTCCGCGCAGAGGTGGCCTTCGCGGTGAGCCGGGGAGCCGAGGCGCCGATGCTGCTGCTCAAGACCGCCCAGCAGCTGGAGCCGTTCGACGCGCGCCTGGCCAGGGACACCTACCTGCAGGCCTTGTCCGCGGCGCGGTTCGCGCTCCACCTCGCGGTGGGGGGAAGCGTGGTGGAGGTGGCGGAGGCAGCACGTCTCGCACCCGCGCCGCCGGGCCCGCCCACCCCGGCGGACCTGCTGCTCGACGGCTTGGCCGCCCGCGACACGGGGGAGCTCGCTGCCGGCAGCCACCGGCTGAAGCGCGCCATCGGTGCCTTCTGCGACGATGCCGACGCCGGCGCGGACGAGCTGCGGTGGCTCTGGCTGGCCGGCACCACCGCACCCGACCTCTGGGACTACCGGAGCTGGGAGCGGCTCGCGACGCACCACGTCGAGCAGGCCCGTGCGACCGGGGCGCTCACGACGCTGCCGCTGGCCGTGACTTCACGGGTGGCGGTGCACGTGGTGCTGGGCGAGCTGGCCGAGGCGGCGGCGCTGGTGGGCGAGATCGACGTCCTGGCCGAAGCGATCGGGGTCGGCCTCGCGCCCTACGGCGCGGTCATGCTCGCCGCCTGGCAGGGCCGTGAGAAGGAGACGTCGGCGCTGATCGCCGCCAGCCGTGGTGAGGTGCTGGCCCGCGGTGAAGGAGCCGGGGCGCAGATCTACGCCTGGGCCGAGGCGCTGCTGGGCAACAGCTTGGGACGGTACGCCGACGCCGTGACCGCGACCGGGCTCGTGGAGGAGGAACGGCTGCTGGTCGGAGCGGGTCTGTGGATGATGGCCGAACGGGTCGAAGCGACGGCCCGGAACGGGCAGCCGCGTGAAGCCGCCGAAGCGTTCCAGCGCCTGTCCGCGCACACCGCGGTCGGTGGCACCGACTGGGCGCTCGGTATCGAGGCCCGGTGCCGGGCGCTGATCACCGAGGGCTCGGTCGCGGAGGACAACTACCGGGAAGCGGTCGAACGGCTCGGCCGGACGCGCGTGCGCGGCGAACTCGCGAGAGCCCACCTGCTGTACGGCGAGTGGTTGCGCCGGAACCGGCGGCGGCAGGCGGCACGCGAGCAGCTCCGGACCGCGTACGACCTGTTCGTGGAGATGGGGATGGAGGCGTTCGCGCACCGGGCGGAGCGCGAGTTGCTGCCGGGTGGCAATCCGCCGAGGCGCGTTGCCGACGGAGGTCCTGAGCTCACCGCCCAGGAGGTCCAGGTTGCCTGGCTGGTCCGCGAAGGCCTGTCGAACGCCGAGATCGGGACGAGGCTGTTCCTCAGCCCGCGCACGGTGGAATGGCACCTGGGCAGGGTGTTCGGCAAGCTCGGTGTCACGTCGCGCAAGCAGCTGCGCACCCTGCCGAAGCTGCCGAACCCCGGGCTTCCCCCGGGCCCTACCGGGGTGCGTCCCGGGTTCGCGAACGACGGCCCCGGCGCACCGTGAAGGGATGACCTCCACACCAGAGCTGAGGACGGCGTCGCGAATCCTCGACCAGCGCGCCGCGGAGATCACCACGGCACTCGTCGTGAACGGCGAGCCGCGGGTGGTGGTCGCCGACCCGCGTGTCACCTTGCTCGACGGCCTGCGCGACCGGCTGGGCCTCACCGGCACCAAAAAGGGTTGCGACCAGGGCGCCTGCGGTGCGTGCACCGTGCACGCCGACGGGCGCCGGGTGCTTTCTTGCCTGCTGCTGCTCGCGTAGTGCGAAGGCCGGGACGTGACCACGATCGAAGGCCTCGCCGGCGACGGGCGGCCGCACCCGGTGCAGGAGGCGTTCGTCCGGCACGACGGGTTCCAGTGCGGCTACTGCACACCCGGCCAGATCATGTCGGCCGTGGCACTGCTGGCCGAGGGCCGCGCGACGACCGACGAGGACATCCGCGAATTCATGAGCGGGAACCTCTGCCGCTGCGCCGCGTACCCGAACATCGTGGCCGCGATCCGTGAAGTGGCGGACACCGGGAGCACCGATGCGCACGTTTGAGTACGTCCGGGTGTCCGACGTCGCCGAAGCACTGGCGGCCGCCGAGCACGCCGGCACCGCCTACCTCGCCGGCGGCACCACCCAGGTCGACCTGATGAAGGACGGCGTCCTGACTCCCGAGCGGCTGGTCGACATCACCCGGCTGCCCCTGCGCGGAATCCTCGACACCGTCAGCGCACTGCACGTCGGCGCGCTGACCACGATGGAGGAGCTCGCAGCGGACCCGGTGATCACGCGCCGGGTGCCCGTGGTGCGCGAGGCACTGCTGCTCGGAGCCTCCGTGCAGCTGCGCAACACGGCCACGATCGGCGGCAACCTCCTGCAGCGCACGCGCTGCCGGTACTTCCGCGATCCGGCGGTCACCGCATGCAACAAGCGAGCGCCGGGGTCCGGCTGCGCCGCCGTCACCGGACCTGCCCGGATGCACGCCATCCTCGGCGTGAGCGAGCGGTGCATCGCGCTGCACGCGTCCGACCTCGCCGTGGCCCTCGTGGCCCTGGACGCCGTCGTCCACATCGAGGGCGCTGGAGGAGCGCGGAGCGTGCCGCTCACGGAGTTCTACGCCGAGGCGGGCACGACGCCGGAAGTCGAAACCGTGCTGGCGCGTGATGAGCTGATCACGGCGGTCGAGATCCCGCTGCTGCCGGAGACCGCGCACTCGGGCTACCTGAAGGTGCGCGACCGGGTGTCGTACGAGTTCGCCTTGGTTTCGGTGGCGGCCGCGCTCGAAATCGAGGACGGCGTCGTGCGCACGGCGCGGATCGGGCTGGGCGGTGTCGGTTCGAAGCCGTGGCGCGCCGTGGCGGCCGAGGAAGTGTTGCGCGGCGCGCCGGCGACCGTCGCGAGCTATCGCGAGGCCGCGGCGGCCGCGGTCACCGGGGCGTGGACCGTGCCGGGCACCGCGTTCAAGGTCGAGCTGGCCCAGCGGGCGCTGGTCCGGCAGCTCCTCACGGTTTCGGAGAGTGCCCGATGACCACCTTCCAGGCACTGCCCTTCATCGGCACCGGACTCAGCCGGGTCGACGGTCCCCGCAAGGTCGGTGGCCAAGCGCCCTACTCGTCGGACTTCAGCGCGCCGGGCCAGGCGCACGCCGCGCTCGTGCAGAGCACCGTCGCCGCGGGACGGATCACCGCGATCGACTCCGCCGCCGCCGAATCGGCACCTGGCGTCGTGCGAGTGTTCAGCCACCTGAACATGCCCTCGCTGGTGCGAGGACCGATGACCCCGCTGGGCGTCTCCCCGCCGGCGCCGCTGCAGGACGATCGCGTGCTGCACCACGGGCAGCACGTCGCGCTCGTCGTCGCGGAGACCCGCGAACAGGCCGTTGCGGCCGGGGCGCTGGTGCGAGTCGAGTATGCGGCGGCCGAACCGGTCCTCGACCCGGACGATCCGCGGGCGGTCACCGTCGACAACCCGTGGGGCCTGGACAGTGAGCGGGGTGACCTCACGGCGGGTCTGGCCGCGGCGCACGTGACGGTAGAAGGCGAATACACCACGTCGGACAACACGAACAACCCGTTGGGCCTGTTCGCCACCCTGGCGAAGTGGGAGGGCGACCGGCTCACCGTGCACGACTCGACGCAGTGGCCGTCGATGGTCCAAGAGACGCTCGCGGTGGTCTTCGGCCTGCCCGCGGAGTCGGTGCGGGTGTTGAGCCCGTTCGTCGGGGGCGGTTTCGGTGCCGGTCTGCGAGTGTGGCCGCACGTGGTCCTGGCCGCGGTGGCGGCACGTGATCTGCACCGCCCGGTGAAGCTCGTGCTGACCCGGCCGCAGATGTTCACCTCGGTCGGCCACCGGCCGAAGGGCGTCCAGCGGGTACGGCTCGGCGCGAGCGCCGACGGTCGGCTGCTGGCGCTGGACCACCGCAGCCGCTCGCTGCTGGCCGTCGAGGACGACGACTACGAGCCGTTCGCGGAGGGCTCGGCCACCGCCTACACGTGCCCGAACGTGGTGACGCGGGACCAGCAGGTGCGGGTGAACATCCCGGCCCCGGTCTCGATGCGGGCACCGGCCCAGGCGCAGGGGAACTTCGCGCTCGAATCGGCGATGGACGAACTGGCGCTGGCGCTCGGCATGGATCCGCTGGACCTGCGGCTGCGCAACTACGCCGACGTGCATCCCGCGCTGGGCCTGCCGTGGTCCGGGAAGTCGCTTCGGGAGTGCTACACCGTGGGCGCCGAGCGGTTCGGGTGGTCCCGGCGTGCCGCGGCGCCGCGGTCCTCCCACGACGGGCACTGGCTGATCGGCCACGGTATGGCGGGCGTGAGCTATCCCTGGTACCAGGCCCCGTGCCGGGCACGCGCGACGCTCTCGGCCGACGGACGGGCCACCGTCGGCAGCGCGGCCATCGACATCGGCACCGGGACGTACACGGTGATGACCCAGCTGTCGGCCGAACTGCTCGGCTTGTCGCCGGAGCAGGTGCGCTTCGACCTCGGGGACAGCGCGTTGCCGAAGGCACCGCAAGCGGGCGGATCCGGTCTGACCGGCGCATTGGGCTCGGCCGTCCACGACGCGTGTGCCCGGCTGCTCGCCGCCGTGCTCGATCTCCTGCACGACGACGAAGGATCACCGTTGCGCGGCGTCGCTCCCGCGGACGTGGTCGTGGGGGAGGGGCGGATCCACCATCGCGACGACCCCCGGCGTGGTGAGAGCTACGTGGCGGTGCTGGCTCGCCACGGGATGGCGGAGCTGACCGCCGAAGGAAGCAGTGCGCCGGCTGATCCCCAGCAGTCGGGGATGGCACCGGCAGGCGCGTTCGGTGCCCACTTCGCCGAGGTCCGGGTGGACGAGGATCTCGGCCTGATCCGGGTGACGCGCGTGGTCTCGGTGATCGACGGTGGCAGGATCCTCAACGAGAAGACCGCGACCAGTCAGATCATCGGCGGTGTCATCGGGGGAATCGGCATGGCGCTGTTCGAGGAAACGGTCACCGACCCGGAGACCGGCCGCATCGCCAACGCGACGTTCGGCGACTACCTGGTCCCGGTGCACGCGGACATCCCCGACATCGACGTGACGTTCGTCGGCGAGCCCGACCGGATGAACCCGATCGGGACCAAGGGCGTCGGCGAGGTCGGGCTGGTGGGCGTGGCGGCCGCGGTGGCCAACGCCGTGCACCACGCGACCGGAGTGCGCGTGCGGTCGCTGCCGATCACCCTGGACGCACTCCTCTGACACGGTCGACGCCGTCGAGGACGCCCGCTGGACCTTCACGGCAGGGCGGCAGTGGGCGAACTGGTTCCGTCTCGCAGCCGTGCCGCGTCTCGGCTCGGTGGCTCTCCGAAGAAGCGGCGGTACTCACGGCTGAACTGGGACGGGCTGCCGTACCCGACACGCTGGCCGACGCCCGTGACATCGTTCGGGTTGTTCGCCAGGAGCAGTCTCGCCGCCTGCAGGCGGATGTGCTTCTGGAACCGGATGGGCGTCATCCCGGTCACCGCCTGGAAGTTCTTGTGGAAGGCGGAGACGCTCAGCCCGGAAAGCCGGGCCAGGTCCTCGACCCGGAACGGCCGCGCGTAGTTCCCGCGGATCCAGCGCACCGCCCGTGTGACGTGGCTCAGGCTGCTGTCCGCGCGACCGAGCTGGCGAACGGCGTCACCTTGCTCCCCGGTCATCAGCCGCCACAGGATTTCCCGCTTGATCAACGGGGCCAGCGCAGCCCGGTCCCGCGGCCGGTCGAGCAGGCGCAGCAACCGCACGATGGCGTCGAGCAGCTCGTCCGGTGCGTCACTGACCGCGATCCCCGGCCGTGCGGTGCCGGGCACCTGCGGCAGATCTCCCGGTCCGGCCTGCAGCAGGAGCTCCGTGATGACGGCCGGTTCGAGAGTCATCCCGAAGCCGAGCGCCGGGCGGCCGGGAGCGGCGTCGACGAAATACCCCGTCACCGGAAGATCGACCGAGGCGACCAGGTACTGACCGGCGCGGTACTCGTGCACGTGGTTCCCCGTTGCCAGCCGCTTGCTCCCCTGCGCGACGACCGCCAGCACCAGCCCGGACATCGACGGACCGGACGAGACGGCCCGGTCGGCCCGGCAGATCCGGACACCCTCGAGAGCGGTGGCCGGATCGGGCCGTGCGTGCCGCCGCAGCAGGTCGCGAAGCTCGTCCATCGGCATGTCCCCATTGCAGCACGGGCCCCGTGCCGCCACCGCTCGCGAGGGTGAAGGTCAGCCCGCCGAGCGCTCGGAGACAGGCCGACGGCGCAGGGCCGGATCGGCGATGGCCGGTGGGGTGTAGGCGACCTCGTTGGGGCCGGCCTCGGTACCGGGCGGAGCGATCTCGTCGATCCGGTCGAGGAGGTCGTCGTCCAGGGTGACCTCGACGCCGGCGAGCAGGTCGTCGAGGTGGGCCATGGTCCGTGGTCCGATGATGGCGGACGTGACCCCCGGGTGGGCGATGGCGAAGGCCAGCGCCAGGTGGGTCATCCGCAAGCCGGCCTCCTCGGCCAGCGGCACCAGCTTCTCGACCACGTCCAGCTTGCCCTCGTGGTCGAAGTGCACCGGCATCGCCGCGGACCGGTGGGTGGTGTGGTCCTGGCCCTTGCGGATCCGTCCGGTCAGCAGACCCTGCGCGAGCGGACTCCACACCAGGACGCCCATCCCGTAGCGCCGGCACACCGGCAGTACTTCGCGCTCGATGATCCGGTTGACGATGGAGTAGGGCGGCTGCTCGGTGCGGAACCGTTCGAGGCCTCGCCGTTCGGCGGCCCAGTGCGCTTCGACGATCTCCGAGGCGGGGAAGGTCGACGTGCCGATCGCCCGGACCTTGCCGCTGCGGACCAGGTCGGTCAGCGCGGACAGGGTCTCCTCGATGTCGACCGTCGGGTCTGGACGGTGCAGCTGGTACAGGTCAAGGTGGTCGGTCTGGAGGCGGCGCAGGGAGTCCTCGACGGCTCGCATGATCCACCGGCGTGAGTTGCCCCGGTGGTTCGGGTCCTCGCCCATCGGGAAGTTCGCCTTGCTCGCGAGGACGATGTCGTCACGGCGGCCCTTGAGCGCCTTGCCGACGATCACCTCCGATTCGCCACCGGAGTAGACGTCCGCGGTGTCGACGAAGTTGATGCCGCCGTCCAAGGCCCGGTGGATGATCCGGATCGACTCGTCGTGGTCGCTGTTGCCCATGGCGCCGAACATCATCGCGCCCAGTGCGTAGGGGCTGACCTTGATCCCGGTCCGGCCCAGTGTGCGGTATTTCATCATTTCCCTTGTGAGTGTTCGACGAACATCTTCCGAAGCTGCGCGTCGTCGAAGACGACCTCGACCAGAGGGCTTCGCTCGAGCCATGTGTGGAGGTCCTGGCGTCCGGCGTGGGAGGCGAGGCCAGGACGGTTCTGCAACTCGAGCACCTCGGTGATCACCCGCCGTCGTGTCGCGTTGTCGACGGGGCGTGCGGTCGCGGGCAAGTCCGCCACGACGCCGTGCTGCGCCTGCCCACCGTCGTGATCTCGATCGTCCGTTCGGCTCTGGAGGATTCGGGGCCGATGGTCAGGGCGCGGACGATGGCCGGGTCGGGGCTCACCGTCCACTCCGTCTCGTGTCGTCGCGGTTCGCGGCGCCATCGACGACGATCTCGGTCGTCGGCGTGTGGGTCATCTGTTTCCTCGGGGAGCAATGGATCGGTACCTCCAGGAAACAGCCCGGACGGGCCGCCTGCTAGCAAGATCGTCTCGCGTGCTTGCACAATCCTCTGCGCCGCGAGGACGGAGGCCGCCGTCGAGGGCAGCGCCCGGCCCGACGCAACCGGCATCTCGCTGGGACGACCGCGTGACAGTGATGTCGCTCGCATTGTTGACAATCCATGCGACAAGACGCCTAACCTCGAATTCGTCGGTCAGGGCCAGGTTCGAAGGGGCGCGTCATGAAGAGCGAAGAGGTCGAACTCCACCTCCGGGACCGCCTGCTGCGCGGGGACTTCACCCCGGGGTCGCGGCTTCCGGAGGTCAAGCTGGCCACCGAACTCGGTGTCACGCGCAATGCCGTCCGGTCCGCTCTGCTCGCGCTGGAAGCCCGGAAGCTGGTCGAGCGAATTCCCAACGTCGGGACCGTCGTCGCGCGGGTCGATCCCGAACGGCTGGAAGAGATCTACGACGTTCTCGAGGTCCTCGAAGGGCTCGCCGCGCGACTGGCGGCGCGGAACGCGACCGCGGGCGACTGGGCCGAGCTGCGGGAGCTCTTCGGCCCGGGCCCACTCGACGAAGCCGCGACGAGCGGCGATCTCGAGACCTTCCTCCAGGCGATCGACACCTACCGCGACACCGTGATCCGGTTGGCCGGGCAGAGTTTCCTCGCCGAGACCCTCGCCGCCGTCCAGGACCAGGCGCACCTGCTGCGGCGCCGGATCCTGATGACGCCGGGCCGGATGGAGGAGAGCCTGGCCGAGCACCGGGCCGTCATCGACGCACTGGTCGAGGGCGACGCCGAACGGGCCGAACAGCTGAAGCGGCTCAACATGCAGACCGCGCGCACGCGGCTCCGCCGTTACCGCGACTTCCTCATCTGAACCACCGCAAAGGAAATCTCATGTCCTCCCATGCACGGCGGACGGCGCTGAAAGCCCTCCTCGCCGGACCCGGACCCCTCGTGCTGCCCGGCGCGTACGACGCCTTCAGCGCCAAGCTGGTCGAAAGGGCCGGTTACCCGGCCACCTACCTGGGCAGCTTCGCCGCGGCCGCGTCCGCGTTCGGCCTGCCCGACGTCGGACTGCTCACGCTGAACGACCTCGCCGAGCAGGCCCGCCGCGTCGTCGACGCCGTCACGATCCCGGTCCTGGCCGACGCGGAGAACGGGTTCTACGACGCACCCAACCTGTGGCGAGCCGTCAAGGCCTTCGAGGACGCCGGGGTCGCCGGCGTGCACATCGAGGACAACCTCGGCGGCAAGCACACGTCCGCACCGGCCGGCCTGCTGCCCGTGGCGCAGATGGTGAACAAGGTCCGCGCGGCGGTCGACGCCCGGACCGATCCGGATTTCCTCGTCATCGCCCGCTCCGACGCGGCATGGGTCGAGCACGACATCGAAGGTTGCGTCCGCCGGCTGGAGGCCTATGCGGCCGCCGGGGCCGACATGGTCTTCGCGCCCGCGATCCCCGCGGCCGACCTGGCCCGCGTGCGCGGGCGGCTGAACGTGCCCGTGATGGTGCCGGGTGACTTGCTGGACGTGCCGGGCTCGGACGAGCCGTCGAGCACGATCGCCGAGTACGGCGAGGCCGGCGCCGACGTGATCCTCTTGTGGTACACGGTGATCGGCGCCGCTTCGAAGAACGTCACCGCTGTGCTGGAAGCGCTTCACGACGGCAGCGAAGTCGCCGGGGTCAAGGAACTCGTCACCGGCCAGCACGCCTTCGAGGCCGCCATGGGCTACGACGCCTACGAGAAGCGCAGCGCCCAGTACGCGCAGGAGGTCCGGTCATGACTGTCGTATACGAAGGGGCACGCGTGCTCACGGGTGACGGCTCGACGGTCGTCGACGACGCGGTCATCGAAGTCCGGGACGGTGTGGTGACGCGCCTCGGCGCGGACGTCGTCTCAGAGCCCGGCGCCACCACGGTTTCCCTGCGCGGGAAGACCGTCCTCCCGGCGCTGGTGAACCCGCACGGCCACATCGGCTACATGCGCGGGACCACCTCCCACGCCGACCACTACTCGCGCGAGAACGTCGTGGACCACTTGCACCGGCTCGCTTACTACGGCGTGGGCGTGTTCCAGTCGCTCGGCACGGACCGCGATGACACCGAGATCCGCGTGCGCGACGACCAGCGGGCCGGCAAGCTCGCCGAACCCGACGCCGCCACGCTGTTCACCGCGGGCGCGGGCATCGTCGCGCCGACCCCGGGTGGGACGAACGGCGGCCCGTTCTTCGCCGCCGACGCCGTACACGAGGCGACGAGCCCCGAAGACGTCCGCGCGTACGTCTGCGGCTTGGCCGCGAAGAAGGTCGACGCGGTCAAGTTCTGGCTCGACGACCGGCACGGCACCAAGGCGAAGCTCGGCCCGGAGATCTACGAGGCCGTCATCGACGAGGCGCACACACACGGCCTGAAGGTGGCGGCCCACATCTACACGCTCGACGAGGCGAAAGCCGTCGTGCGGGCGGGCGCGGACATCATCGCGCACCTGCCGAGGACGCCGGGTGCCGACGACGAGCTCATCGAGCTGCTGCTGGAGCGGAACGTCGCGGTGTTCACCTCGCTGGCCATCCAGCGCCCGCCCGGCGAAGCGTGGCTGGACGACCCGGCGCTGGCCGAGACGATCCCGGCCGAGGCAATCGAGGGCCTGCGGGCGACGATCCGGCAGCACGCGCCGGAACCGCTGTTCGACACCGCCGAGTCCTACCGGCGCATGGAAAAGACGCTCGGGGTGCTCGTCGGGGCCGGCGTCCGGCTGGTGTTCTCCGCCGACACGGGGCTGCTCGCGCAGGTGCCGGGCTTCGCCGAGCACCGTGAGCTGGAGGCGCTGGTGGCGGCGGGGTTGTCCCCGCTGGCCGCGCTCCGGCTCGCGACCGAGGTGTCGGCGGAGCTGCTCGAACTGCCCGATCGGGGGACGCTCGCGGTGGGGAAGCGGGCGGACTTCGTGGTGCTGGACGCCGATCCGCGCGACGACATCACGAACACCCGGCGCATCGACTCGGTGTACCTCGCGGGCCGGCGGGTGAACCGGGAAGGTATGCGGGAAGCCTGGAACAGCTGAAGCCTGAGCCAAGGGGCCGGGCCGGCGTGCGACGCCGGCCCGGCCCCTTCGTCCGTCGTGGACGGTGTCAGCCACCGACCCGGCGGTCGCGCCCCGCCCAGTACCGATCCCGCAGCTGCCGCCGCATGATCTTGCCGGAGCCCGTCTTCGGCAGCTCCGTGACGAACTCCACGGAGCGGGGCTTCTTGTAGCTGGCGAGGTGTTCCGCGCAGACGCGCACGATCTCGTCGGCCGTCACGGCGTGGCCTTCCCGCACCACGACGACCGCCTTCAGCGCTTCGCCCCACGTTTCGTCGGGGACGCCGACCACGGCGACCTCCGAAACTCCGGGCAGCGTCGAGACGACGTTCTCGATCTCCGTCGGGTACACGTTGAATCCGCCGGTGACCACCATGTCCTTCTTGCGGTCCACGATGTACAGGTAGCCGTCTTCGTCGAAGCGGCCGAGGTCGCCGGTGCCCGCCCAGCCGTCCGGGCCCAGCATCGCCGCCGTGGCCTCCGGGAGGTTCCAATAGCCCATCATCGTCTGGTCGCCGCGCACGGCGATCTCGCCGATCTCACCCCGCGGCACTTCCGCGCCCCGCTCGTCCACGAGCTTCACCTCGACGAACGGGCTGACCCGGCCCGCGGAGGCCAGGCGCGGCGGAATGCCGCCCGCCGGGTCGAACGCGTGGTCGCGGGCGGACAGGCAGGCGATCGGGATCGGCAGTTCGCTGAGCCCGTAGAACTGGACGAACACGTCCCCGAACAGCGCCCGCGCCCGCGCGAGCCGGTCGGGCGCGATCGGCGAACCGGCGTACACGACCGTGTGCAGCGACCGGTAGTCACCCGGCCGCTGTTCGGCCGCCTGCACCAGCAGGTTCAGCATCGTCGGCACCATCGGCAGGATGGTCACCCGGTGCCGCTCGATCAGCTCCAGGGTCTCGGTGGCGTCGAACTTGGCCCGCGTGAGGTGGGTCGCGCCGCGCACGAAGTACGACGGCGCGACGTACCCGCTCAGGTGACTCAGCGGCGCGACGTGCAGGACGACGTCGTCGTCCGCGGCCGGCGGGAGCTCCAGGAGTTCGTTGCGCACCATGGCCGCCCAGTTCGCGTGGCTGAGCGTCGCGCCCTTGGGCAGGCCGGTGGTGCCGCTGGTGTAGAGGATCGCGGCCGGCTCGTCCGCGCTGGGGCGGACCGGAGGCCCGGGTTCTGCCGCGCGCAGTTCCGCCAGCGTTGTGTCACCGGGTCCGCCGGCGACGGTGACGACGTGGCGCAGCGCGGGCACCTGGTCGCGGACCGCGGCCAGCCGTTCCGCCCAGTCCGGTTCGGCGAAGACCACCGACGCGGCGCAGTCGGCGAGGATGTGGACGACCTCGCGCAGGTGCAGCCGGACGCTGAGCGCGGTCCGGACGAACCCGCCGGCGAACAGCGCGTGCTCGGCCTCGAAGAATTCGGGCCGGTTGGCCAGCAGCAGGACCCCGCGGTCGCCGCGGCGCAGGCCCAGCGCGGCGAGGCCGCCGGCGATGCGGTGCACCCGGTCGCCGAGTTCGCGGTAGGTGTGGACGTTTTCCCCGTCCCGCACGGCGACGCGCGAACCGAACTCCCGGTAGGCCCGTCCGTAGAGGTCCACGACGGTGGTCCGGGTACGGCGCTGCCGGTGGTCCAGCCCGTTGGGCCCGATTGCGCCGGTGCGGTCATGGCTCGGTACGGCCGTCTCGCTGAGCATCGTCGCTCGACCTCCTTCACGCCGGCGAGGTGCTGTACCGGCGGGTCCGAATAGCCTGGGTGGCTTCGAAGTATGCTTGTACCGATCGGTATAAACAAGCCGCGGGTCGCGCTCACCGGCCGGCGAACTTCGCCCGGCCCGGACCGTGCTCGAGGAACGACGTCATGCCGATCTGCCGGTCCTTGGTCGTGAACAGCTCCGCGAACACCGCGGACTCGAGATCGAGTCCCGAACGGAGGTCGGTGTCCAGGCCTCGTCCGATCGCCTTCTTCGCGGCCGCGTAGGCGCGGGCAGGTCCTTCGGCGAACTGGGCCGCGTAGGCGAACGCTCGCTCGTACACGTTCCCGGTCGGGACGACCTCGTCGACGAGGCCGATCGTCAGCGCCTCTTCCGCGCCGACGAACCGTCCGGTGTAGACAAGGTCCTTCGCCGTGGCTTCCCCGATGAGCCGCGCGAGGCGCTGCGTCCCGCCGCCACCCGGGATCACGCCGAGCAGGATCTCGGGCAGGCCCAGCTTCGCGTCGTCCGCGGCGATCCGGCGGTCCGTGCTCAACGCGATTTCGAGACCGCCACCGAGGGCGAAGCCCGTGATCGCGCTGACGGTCGGCTTCGGGACGGACGCCAGCGCGCCGATCCCGGCGGAGACCCGCGGTGCCTCCGCGGCCATGTCCGAACCGGACAGCGCGGCCAGTTCCCGGACGTCGGCGCCCGCGGCGAACGTCTTCGGCCCGCCGTGCACCACCACGGACCGGATGTCGTCCCGGGCCGTGACCTCCTCGGCGACCTGAAGCAGTTCCTCCCGCACGGCACGGTTCAGGGCGTTCACCGGTGGCCGGTCCAGGCGGACGACGCCGATCCCGCCTTCGACCGTGAGCCGGACGTGCTCGGCCATGGTGTGCCTCCTCTGCGTCGGGTACGCCGAAGGGTAGGACGATTCGAGGGGCGCATCCTGTGACGTTCTCCATATCTGGACCGAGTGGTACAAGCGGCGTAAGCTGACGTGATGGCCGACGCTGATCTGCACTTCTACTTCGACCCCGTCTGCCCCTTCGCGTGGATGGCGAGCAAGTGGGTCCGCACCGTCGCGCGGCGGAAGCGGTACGACGTCGAATGGCGCTTCATCTCGTTGCGGCTCCTCAACGCCCACATCGACTACGCGGCGCACTTCCCGCCGGAGTACGAGGCGTCGCACACAGCGGGCCTGAAGCTGCTGCGCGTGGCCGCGAGCGTCCGCCGCGAGCGCGGCCCGGCTCCGATCGGGGCGTTCTACGAAGCGCTGGGGGAGGAGACGTTCGAGCGCGAGGTAGTGCCCGGTGGCACGGCGGCCGCGGTCCACCGGGGCACGCGCGCCTTGGCCACCGAGGCGCTGAGGCGCAGCGGGCTGCCGGTCGAGCACGCCGACGCGCTGGAAGAGCCGACGTGGGACGCGGTGATCCAGGCCGAGACGGACGTGGCGCTGACCCTGACCGGGAAGGACGTCGGCACGCCGATCCTGCACTTCGAGCCGCCCAGGGGCACGGCGCTGTTCGGCCCGGTGATCAGCCGGCTCCCGGACGACGAGCAGGCGGTCGAACTCTGGGAGCACGTGGTGGCGTTGTCGCGGTTCCCGGGCTTCGCGGAGCTGAAGCGCAGCCTGCGGGAGCAGCCGCAGCTGCCGTCGTTCGGGGTCGCCACGGGCGAGGTGGGCAAGCAGGAGGACTGGCACGGCGGAAGCCGCCGGCAGAAGAAGTGAGCTGTCGCGGTGGTCCGGCGGCGCGCCGGACCACCGCGACCGGTCACGGCGCGGCCGGGACCGCCGGAACCGGGCTCCGCAGCTGACCGTGGATCACCAGATCGGTGAGCCGGTCTGCGATGTCGTCGGGCGACAGCGGACCCCGCTGCGCGTCGAGCCAGACGTGCGTCCAGTTGAACATGCCCAGCACGCCCAGGACGACCACGCGGTCGGCAACGGCGAACACCCCCTGCTCCGCTCCTTCGCGCAGGACTTCGGCGAAGAGGTTCTCGTACTCGTCCCGCAACGCGGTCAGCCGTTTCGCGCGGATTCCCGTCAGGGCGTGCATTTCCCGGATCACGACGGTCACCTCGTCGCACCGCGCGGCGATGGTCCGCAGGTGTTCCCGGGCCAGTGCGCGCAGTTTCGCGGCCGGCGACAGATCCTGTGCCAGGACGGCCCGCCCCCGCTCGAGGGCCTCCTCGACGTGCCGCTTCGACAGGTCGTACAACAGGTCCTCTTTGGACTTGATGTGGTAGTAGAGCGCGCCGCGCTGGAGACCGGCGGCCGCGCCGAGCTCGGCGACGCCCGTGGCGTGGTACCCCTTGCGGGCGAAGATCTCGGCCGCGACCCGCAGGATGCGCTCCTGGGTCGACTCGCCGCGCGTGTCCCGTGGCATCTGTTCCTCCGGTCTGCCTGTATCGATCGGTCCAAGACGGCCGTCAGGCTCGCTGGTGCACCGTTCCGGCGGCGAGAAGCGCGTCGATCTCGGCGGCGGTGAACCCACCTCCGGCCAGGACCGCGCGGCTGTCCGCGCCCGGGAGTGCCGGCGGGCCGGGGGTGTCGGGGACCGTGCGGCTGAACCGCGGCGCCGGGGCGGGCTGGAGCAGTCCGTGCGCGTCGGTGAAGGACCCCCGCGCCCGGTTGTGCGGGTGCACGGCGACCTCGTCGAGCGCCAGGACGGGGGCGAAGCAGACGTCGCGGTCGCCGAGCAGATCGGTCCATTCGGTGCTGGTCCGGCCGCGGAACACTGTCTCGAGCCGCTTCCGCAGGAGCGGCCAGCGGGACCGGTCGGCGTGGCCGCGCAGGAAGTCGTCGTCTTCCGCCAGGCCGAGCGCTTCGAGCAGTTCCCGGTAGAACTGCGGTTCTACCGCGCCGATGCTGATGTGACGGCCGTCCGCGCACTCGTAGACGCCGTAGAAGTGCGCGCCACCGTCGAGGAGGTTCTCCGCGCGGGCGCCTTCCCAAAGGCCCTGTGCCCGCATGCCGTGGACGATCGTGGTCAGCAGCGCGGTGCCCTCGACGATCGAGGCGTCCACGACCTGTCCCCGCCCGCTGGTCCGCGCCTCGAGCACGGCACAGACGACGCCCAGGGCGAGGAACATCGCGCCGCCGCCGAAGTCTCCGAGGAGGTTCACCGGGACCGTCGGCGGCCGGTCCGCCGGGCCCATCAGGCCGAGCGCGCCGGCCAGTGCGATGTAGTTGATGTCGTGGCCGGCCCGCGCGGCCAGCGGCCCGTCCTGGCCCCAGCCGGTCATCCGGCCGTAGACGAGCTGCGGGTTCCGCTCCAGGCAGGCGTCCGGGCCGACGCCGAGCCGCTCCGCGACACCGGGCCGGAACCCCTCGATGAGCACGTCCGCCGTCTGGGCCAGGCGCAGCACCACGGAGTCGGCGCCGGGGCGCTTGAGATCGAGTACCAGCGACCGGCGGCCGCGGTTGAGCAGGTCGAACTCCGGGGCGAGCGGGTTGCCCGCCTGGGCGCCCGGCCGGTCCACGCGGATCACCTCCGCGCCCAGATCGGCCAGCAGCATGCCGCAGAAGGGGCCCGGCCCGATGCCCGCCAGCTCGAGCACGCGGACGCCGTGGAGCGGACCGCGCCGGTCCGGGACGCCGGGGATGGGGGCGTCGTCGCCCATGGGACCTCCAGGTGTTCACGTCACCCGACCGGGTGAAGCCGGACGGGCTTCGGCAGCGAGGGATTGACTGCCTTCGGAGGCAGTGTACCGTTCGGTCGGAACAACGGTACCGACTGATCGGTACAAAGCCCATCGGACAACGGAGTGGCGATGAGCGCAACCTTTCTCCGCCGGCGGACCGGGGTGTTCGCCAAGGTGTCGCAGGAGCAGATCGTCCTGGTCGTAGTCGTCGCCCTGTTCGTGGTGTTCGGCGTGACCCTCGACGGTTTCCTCCACGTCAGCAACCTGGTCAATCTCGTCCGCAGCGTGTCGTCACTCGGCATCTTCGGGGTGGCGATGGCGGTCGTCGTGATCGCGCGCGGCATGGACCTCTCGCTCATCGCGTCGATGGGGGTGGCCACCGCCGTCGCGATCCAGCTCATGCACACGCAGGTGAGCACCCCGGTCGCCCTGGTCGCGGGCCTTGGCATCGTCCTGGTCATGGGCCTGCTCAACGGCTTCCTGATCGCGTTCATCGAAGTCCCGGCGCTGTTCGCGACGCTCGCCTCGGGCCTGCTCGTCTACGGGCTGGCGCGCGCGACAGTCCTCGACGGACTGATCGCGGAGCTGCCCGGTGACCGGCACTTCGTCCTGGCGCTCGGCCAGGGCACCCTCCTCGGCGTCCCGGTGCCGATCATCCTGTTCGTCGTGACCGCGGTGCTCGCCCAAATCGTGCTGTCGCGCACCAAGGCCGGGCGGTTCGTCTATGCCCACGGCGACAACGCGAGCGCCGCCGCGCTGACCGGCATCGCGGTGCGCCCGCTCACCGTCCTCGAGTACACGGCGAGCGCGGCGATCGGGTTCGTCGGCGGCTTGGTCGTCGCCGGTTCCGTCGGCGGGCTCAACACCCAGGTCATCGACAGCACGCTGATCTACGACGTGCTGCTGGTCGTGGTGGTCGGTGGCATCAGCCTCGTCGGCGGCCGGGGAAGCGTGCTGAGCGTCGTCGCCGGCACCGCGCTGATCGGCGTGATGCTCAACGGCATGACGATCCTGAACATGAACACCCACGAGCAGGACATCGTCAAAGGCCTGATCCTGCTCGCCGCCCTCGTGCTCGACAACCGGCTGCACCCGCGCGACGAAGAGACCGTCCGCCAGGGCGAGTGACGAGTTCCCCGTAGTTGCACCGAGGACAAGGAGGTCCTGCCATGCGAAAGAGCCATGCCCGGAAACTGCGGGCCGGCGGGCTGGCCGCGGCGGCGCTGCTGGCCGTGACCGGCTGCTCCACCGGAGGCGGCACGAGCGCCGCGAGCGGCGGTGGCGGGGACCAGGTCCCCGCCACGGCGTCGGCGGGCGAGCTGCGCGAGCACGCGGTGAAGAGCCTGCAGGGCAAGACGGCCGCGTTCGTGCCGATCGGCATGGGCACCCCGCTGATGGCGGAATGGAACCGGCAGCTGCAGCGCGGGTTCGAGGCCGCCGGGATGCACTACGTGCTGCGCGACCCGAACTGGGACACCGCGAAGCAGGCGGAAGCGGTGCAGTCGCTGATCAACGACAAGCCGGCCGTGCTCGTCGTGCACAACTTCGACGTGCAGATCCTCGCGAAGCTGATCCAGCAGGCGCAGCAGGCCCGGATCTACGTCATCCAGATCAACATGGTGTCCAACTACAAGTCCGACGCCTTCGTCGGCGCGGACACGATCGACCTCGGCCACCGCATCGCGACCGACATCGTCGACCAGTGCGGCGCGAACACGCCGACCTCCCACGAGGTCCAGATCGTCCAGGGCGACGCGACCTCCGGGTTCACCCTCGACGTGATGGCGGGCGCCAAGCAGGTCTTCGACCAGCACCCGGAGATCAAGGTCGTCTCGACCCAGGCCGCGAACTGGGACCGCACCAAGGCGCACGACATCACCGCCACTGTGATCCAGCAGCACCCGGACCTGTGCGCCAGCTGGGGCTTCTGGGACCAGATGCAGTACGGCGCGGCGACGGCGATCAAGGAGGCCGGGAAGCAGGGCCGGGTCAAGGTGTTCACCTCCGACCACAGCAACATCACCTGCGAAGGCATCCGCGACGGCCTGTTCTTCGAGTCCTACGGCTACTCGGTGCCGACGCAGGGCACGGACATCGTCGCGATCGCCAAGTACCTCGTGCAGTCGGGACAGGCGCCGGGAACGGCCCGGGTCGCCGACTACACCCCGCTGGTCAAGATCGACAAAGCGAATTGGAACCAGCCGAACACCTGCTACGACGGCAAGAACGACGGCCTGACCGTCCGCTGACCCGCGGCGTCCTTCCCAAGGGAGAACCATGACGGCAACCGCTCCGATGCGGCCCGCGCCCCCGCGGCGGCGGCCCGCCGAACGGAACGTCCCCGAACAGGAGACCCTGCGAGGCCGGTTGCGGCACCTGCGTTACCGGGCTTCGCCGCAGCAGGTCTTCGCGGAACTGTTCGAGAAGCGCTGGATGGAACCCGCGATCCCGGTGGCCATCCTGGCCGGGGTGATCGTGTTCTTTTCGATCGCGGCCCCGGGCTTCGCTTCCCCGGCGAACCTGCTGTCGACCGCGGCCGAGCTCGCCGAGATGTCGCTGATCTGCCTGGGCATGGCGGTGGTGATGATCTCGGGCGGGATCGACTTGTCCGTCGGCGCGATGTTCGGCCTGTGCAACATGGTCGCGATCCTCCTGATCACCGTGGCGGGCGTGCCCGTGGTGCCGGCGATCCTGCTGACCGTCGTGGCCGGGGTGGCGCTGGGTGGCGTGAACGGCGTCATCGTCGCCTACCTCAAGGCCCGGCCCTTCCTCACGACGCTGGTCACCCTGATCATCTTCCGGGGCGTGCTGAACCTGCTCGACCTGTACTTCTCGGCCAAGACCGCGTCGGTGTTCGTCGTCGATCCGGTGTGGGAATGGTTCGGTACCGGCAAGGTCGCCGGCCTGCCGTTCGGTTTCGTGACCCTGCTGGTGGTGCTCGTCGCGGGACACGTTCTGTTGAGCCGCTCGAGGTTCGGCTGGCACGTCACGGCGGTCGGCGCCAGCCGCCGCGCGGCGCGGCACGCCGGCATCCGGGTGGAGCGCGTGCTGCTCTTCAGCTACGTGGCCGCCGGAGCGTTGTGCGCGGTGGCGGGCGTCTTCTACGCGGCCCGGCTGAGCAGCGCCAGCGCGCGCGTCGGCGAAGGGCTCGAGCTGAACGTCCTGACCGCGGTGATCCTCGGCGGGATCAGCCTCGCCGGCGGCAAGGGCACGGTGTGGCGCGCGTTCATCGGCGCGGCGACGATCAGCCTGCTGGGCAAGGGACTGCTGCTGATGGACGTCGGCGGTGAGGTCCTGCAGACCGTGCTCGCGGTGGTGCTGATCGTCGCGGTCGGCCTGGACACCAAGTGGGGCAAGAACCGCGGCAAGGCGATCCAGAAGTCCTACGTCAACCCGACGCTGCTCGAGTACGGTCCCCTGGAAGACATCCGGCCCGGTTCGGGGAGCCCGTTCGAGATCAACGACCGGCTGCGCGACGCGGAGTCGATCGGGCTCGGCGAGGTGGAAGGTCCCGAAGACGTCATCGTGGACGCGGAGGGCCGCGTCTACTGCGGAACGCGGCAGGGCTGGATCCTCCGGTTTTCCGGGCCGGGCTTCGCGACCCGCGAGGTGTTCGCCCGGATCGGCGGGCATCCGCTGGGCATGGCGTTCGCCGCGAACGGCGACCTCGTCGTCTGCGTCGGCGGCATGGGCCTCTACGCGGTCTCGCCGGACGGCAAGCACCGCAAGCTGTCCGACGAAACCGACCGCACGTGGACCCGCCTGCGCGACGACTCGCGGCTGCGCATGGCCGACGACGTCGACATCACCCCGGACGGCAAGATCTGGTTCAGCGAGGCGACCACCCGGTTCGACATGGCCGACTGGATCCTCGACGGTGTCGAAGGGCGGCCCAACGGCCGGCTCGTCTGCCACGACCCGGCGACCGGCCGGACCAGGACGGTGCTGCGCGACCTGGTGTTCCCCAACGGGATCTGCGCCTGCCACGACGGCGAGTCGCTGCTGATCGCCCAGACCTGGCTGTGCCGCATCCTGCGGTACTGGCACAGCGGGCCGAACGAGGGGCGGCTGGAGATCTTCATGGACAACTTCCCGGGCTACCTCGACAACATCAACCGCGCCTCCGACGGCACCTACTGGGTCGCCCTCAACGGGATGCGCTCCCCGGCCTACGACCTGGCCATGCGGATGCCGAAGTTCCGGCGCCGCATGATGAAGCGCATCCCGCGCGACGAATGGCTGTACCCGAGCATGAACCACGGGTGTGTCGCGAAGGTGTCCGAGGCGGGCGAGGTGCTGGAGACGTTCTGGGACCCGGGCGGCGAGAAGCACGCCACGATCACGTCGATGCGCGAGCACGACGGCTTCCTCTACATCGGTGGCCTGGAAAACAACCGGGTCGGCCGGATCCGCCTCACCTGAAGGGAGGACCGATGCCCCGAGTCGAAGCGTGGGAACTGGTCAAGGAGTTCCTGTTCCCCGGCCGGTCCACGCACCGCGCCGTGCCGCCGCTCGACGGCGGCCTCACCCCGAACGATGCGCTGGAATCGCTGGCGACCGTAGCCGGGGTAGCCGCTCCCGAAGACGCCTGCCCGGACCTCCGCGGCGGCCTCCTCGTCAGCACCGGGCGGCAGGTCGTGCGCCGGTCCGGGCCGGACTTCGTCCGGTCCGAGGTGGTCGCGGACCTGCCCGGTCTCGCCGGGGCGCTGGCGCTCACGGCCGACGGCGCCGTGCTCGTCTGCGTGGCCGGCACCGGGCTCGTGCGGGTCGGCCGCGACGGCACGACGTCCGTCGTGGCCGGCACCGACGAACACGGCGTGCCGATCCACTGCCCGACCGATCTCGCCGTCGCGGCCGACGGTGTGGTCTACCTCACCGACGGTTCCGTGCGGCACCACGGGCCGGACTGGGTGCGGGACCTGATGGAGCAGAACGCCACCGGCCGGCTCCTGCGGTACGACCCGGCGTCCGGGCGGACGGCCGTGCTCGCCGGCGGTCTGGCCTACGCCGCCGGCGTCTGCCTCGCGCCGGACGAGGACGCGCTCGTCGTCAGCGAAGCGTGGGCGCACCGGATCAGCCGGTTCCCGCTGAGCGGCCCGGGAAAGCCGGTGCGGGAGAACCTGCCGGGCTACCCGGGCCGGATCAACCCCGCCCCGGACGGCTACTGGCTGGCCGTCTTCGCACTGCGCACCCAGCTCGTGGAGTTCGTGCTGACCCAGCGCGACTACGTCACCGAGATGATGCGGACCGTCGAACCGGACCACTGGATCCGCCCGGCGTTGCGCGGCCTCGACTCCGGGCTGGAACCGTTGCAGGGCGGGCAGATCCGCAAGCTCGGCGTCATCAAGCCCTGGGCGCCACCGCGGTCGTACGGCCTGGTGGCCCGGCTGGACGAAGAGGGGTACGTGATCGGCAGCATGCACAGCCGCGGCGGTGGCCGGCGGCACGGCGTCACCTCGGTCAAGCAGGACGGCGACCGCGTGTTCGTCGCCGTCCACGGCGGGGACCGGGTGCTGACCGCGGAAGCGGGTGGGACGCGATGAGCCGGTCCGTCGTGGAACAGCTGGACATCGAGCCGGCGGCGGAGCACTCACTGCTCGTCGAAATGTCGAAGGTGACGAAGACCTACCGCGGCGTGCACGCCATCCGTGAGGTCGACTTCGACCTGCGGGCCGGCGAGGTGCACGCGCTGGTGGGGGAGAACGGTGCGGGGAAGTCGACGCTGTGCAAGATCCTCGCGGGCGCGGTCCAGCACTCCGCGGGCGGGCTGCGGATCGCGGGCGAGCCGGTGACCTTCCGGCGTCCCCACGACGCGCTCGAGCACGGCATCGCGATGGTCTACCAGGAGACGAGCCTGGTGCCGACCATGACGGCGGCGCAGAACATCGAGCTCGGCCACGAAAGGCTCCTGACGCGTTTCCGGTCGCTCAACATCGGCGCCCAGCAGCTGCTGCAGTCGATGAACTTCCACGTCGATCCGACCGCGTACGTGTCCACCCTCGGCGCGGCGAAGAAGCAGATGGTCGAGATCGCCCGTGCGCTGCGCTCGCGGGCGCGAATCGTCGTCTTCGACGAGCCGACCGCGAGCCTCACGCCCGAAGAGACCCTCCACCTGTTCACCGTCATCGAGGAGCTCCGCGCGGCCGGGCTCGGCGTCATCTACGTTTCCCACGCGCTGGAAGAGTCGCTCAAGATCGCCGATCGCGTCACCGTCCTGCGCGACGGCGAACGGGTCGCCTGCCTGGACGCGAACCGCACCTCCCGGGACGAGATCGTCCGGCACATGGTGGGCCGGAGCCTCGGCACCGCCGTGCGGACCGCGCCGCGCGGCGAGAACGGAGAGCGTCGCCGCCGGGTGCTGGAGGTCGAGAACCTCATCCTCGGCACGGTGGTGAAGAACATGTCGTTTTCCGCCTGCGCCGGGGAAGTGCTGGGTATCGCCGGACTCATCGGCAGCGGCCGCACGGAGACCGCGAAGATCATCGCCGGGGCGCTCAAGCGCAACCGGATCCACGGCGGCCGGGTGCTGCTCAACGGCAAGCCGGTGCGCTACCGCGTCCCCAAGCAGGCGATCGACGACGGCATCGTCTACATCACCGAGGACCGCAAGCTCGACGGCTACTTCGAGACGATGACGATCGCCGAGAACCTCCATCTCGGCCAGCTCGCCTCGCGCCGCGGTGGCTGGTGGCTGTCGGCGTCCGGGAGGCGGAAGCTGGCGAAGGAGTGGAGCGACCGGCTGCGGATCAAGGCGATCAACGCCGACGCGAAGATCGTCGAGCTTTCCGGCGGCAACCAGCAGAAGGTCGTCGTCGGCAAGTCGCTGGTCGCCGACCCGGAGGTGGTGATCTTCGACGAGCCGACCCGCGGGGTCGACGTCGGCGCGATCGAGGAGATCCACCAGCTGATCCGGCAGCTGGCCGACGAGGGCAAGGCGGTCATCGTCATCTCGTCGTACCTGCCGGAGGTCCTCGCCGTCTCCGACCGGATCCTGGTGACCCGCTTCGGCCGGTCCGTCGCGGAGTTCAGCCGTGCCGAGGCGACGCAGGAAAAGATCATGTACGCGGCCATCTTCTGAGGAGGAGCGCGATGGACAGCTACACGGTGGCCGAGCTGCTGCGCAAACCGCGCCTGGCCGGCCGGGTCAACGAACGCCGGATCGCGCTCACTTTCGAGGGACGCAACGTCACCTACGACGAGCTCGACGAACGCTCCGGCCGCCTCGCCGCCGGCCTGCACGCCGCCGGCTTCCGCAAGGGCGACCGGGTCGGGGTCCTGCTGCACAACCGCGTGGAGTGGGTGGAGCTGTTCTTCGCGGTGGCGAAGCTCGGCGGAGTCGTCGTGCCGCTCAACTACCTGCTCAAGCCGGCCGAGGTGCGGTACATCCTCGACGACTGCGAGGCGTCCTGGGTCGTCTACGAACAGGCGCTCGGCGCGACCGCCGACGAGCTGCGCGCAGGCGGGCACGCGGCCCGGTACGTCGGGATCGGCGGCGGCCCCCTCGCCTACGAGGACCTCGTCGCGGAGGCGGGGCCGCCGCCCGAAGTGCCGGTTTCCGGCGACGACCTGTTCCTGCTGCAGTACACCTCCGGCACGACCGGGGTGCCCAAGGGGGCGATGCACACCCACTCGACCGTGCTGTGGAACTCCTTCCACCAGGTCGTCGACCACGGCGTCACGGCCGACGAGGTGTACCTGGTCGTCCCGGCGCTGTGCTGGGCCGCGGGGTTCCACGACCTCGCGCTGGCCACGCTGTGGCGGGGCGGCCGGGTCGTCCTGTCGCCGAGCACGGGCTTCGACCCGGAGCGGTTCCTGGCGACCGTCGCCCGGGAGCGGGTGACGTCGGTGCTGCTCGTGCCGACCGTGCTCAAGCGCGTGCTCGCGCACCCGGGTTTCGGCGACCACGACCTCGCCTCGGTGCGCTTGATCTGCAGCGGCGGCGAGCCGGTGCCGGTCACCGCGATCGCCGACGCCCGGCGCCGGCTGCCCGGCTGCGACCTCGTCCAGGTCTACGGGATGAGCGAGTTCCCGACCATGATGCTCTACCTCGACGCGGAGCACGCCGATGCGAAGGCCGGCTCGGCCGGGCGCGCGTGCAGTGCCGCCGAGGTCCGCGTCGTCGACGAGGAGGGGCGGGACACCCCGCCCGGCGAGGTGGGTGAGATCGTCTGCCGTTCGCCGGCGACGATGCTCGGCTACTACGGCCAGGCAGCGGCCACCGCGGACACCCTGGCCGGCGGGTGGCTGCGTACCGGGGACCTCGCCCACGTCGACGAGGACGGCTTCGTGTTCGTCTCCGGCCGGTCGAAGGACATGATCATCACCGGCGGCCTCAACGTGTACCCGGCCGAAGTGGAGCGGGTCATCGCGCAGCACCCGGCCGTCCTGGAGGCGGCGGTCGTCGGGGTCGCCGACGACGACTGGGGCGAAATCGGGGTGGCGCTGGTGGTCCTGCGAGACGAGCTTTCCGCGGCGGAGCTCACCCGGTTCCTGAAGGGCGAACTGGCCGGCTTCAAGGTCCCTCGCCGGTTCGCCTTCACCCGCGCACCGTTGCCGCGCACGACGTCGGGCAAGGTGCAGAAGTTCCTGGTCCGTGACACGCTGGCGCCGGGGTGAAACCGGCTCCGGGGCCGACGGCGGATATCCTGTGGATCGTTCGGTCCACAGGAAGGCAGGCGTCGGCAGATGACGGTAACGGGGTTCGAGGCCAACCGGGCTCGCGTGATCGGCATCGCGGCCGAGCTCTTCGCCCGGAACGGCTACCACGGCACCGGAATCGCGGAACTGGGCAAGGCCGCCGGGCTGGGCCGCGGCGCGCTGTACCACTACATCGGCAGCAAGGAGGCCGTGCTCTACGCGATCAGCAAGGAGCAGGTCGACAAGATGAACGGCTTCGCCGAGGAGCTGCTGGACCGGAACCTGCCGGCGGAGGAGCTGCTGCGGCAGATGGCGCGAGGACTGCTGCGCAACATCGCCGAGCACCGCGCGGAGTGGGCGGTGTTCTTCCGCGAGTACACGGCGTTGACGGGGGAATGGCGCGACCACGTCATCACGGCCCGGGAGCGGTACGAGAGCTATTGGCGGCAGGCGCTGGACCAGGGCGTGCGCGCCAAAGTGCTGAAGTCGACCCCGCGGCTGCTGGTGAAGGGCATCCTCGGGATGCTGAACTACACCTACCTGTGGTTCGAGCCGGACGGCGAGCTGACGCCCGACCAGGTGGCGGACATGTTCCTCGACGCGCTGATCGAAGGCATCCGCGCCTGACGGCCTGACGGCCCTGCCAGAGCCGCTGCGCGAGCTGGACCGCGCTGCGGTCCGCTGCGTTCCCTCCTTCTCCTGAATCCGCGTGAAGCAGTGCACATGCTCTTGTACCGACCGGTCTATACACGTATTGTCCCAAGCATTCCAGCGTCGGAAACCCGGGAGGCAGCGTGACCACGGGGTGTGTCCTCGTCACCGGCGGAGCCGGTGGCATCGGCCGGGAGGTCGTGCGGCAGCTCGCGGAGCGCGGGCTGCGCGTGGTGGTCGCGGACGTCGACGCCGAAGCCGCGCGCCGGGTGGCCGCCGGCTCCGGCGGTTGTCCGGTGGTGTTCGACGTGGGCGATCCGGCGGCCTGGGCCGCCGCGGTCGACGCCGTCGAAACGACGGGATTGCCGCTCGCGGCGGTGGTGCTCAACGCCGGCGTCGCCCTCGGTGAGGCCGACCTGCTCGACGTCGACCTCACCGCCTACCGCCGGGCCTGGTCCGTGAACGTCGACGGCGTCGTCTTCGGGCTCCGAGCGCTCGTTCCGCTGCTGGCGCCCGGGAGCCACGCCGTCGTCACCGCGTCGCTGGCGGGCCTGACCGCGGTGCCGTTCGACCCCGTCTACGCGATGACCAAGCACGCCGTGGTCGGCTTGGTCCGCGGCTACGCGCCGGTGCTGGCCGCGCGCGGCGTCGGGCTGCACGCCGTCTGCCCGGGCCTGGTCGACACGCCGATGCTCGGCGCCGCGCGGCCCGAACTCGACCGGCTCGGTTTCCCCCTGGTCGCGGTGCCCGACGTCGCCGGCGCGCTCGTCGCGTGCGCCGTCGGGGCCGACCCGGCCGAGGTTGTCGTCGTGCAGCCCGGCCGCGAGCCGCTGCCGTACCGCTTCGCCGGGGTGCCCGGCGGCCGCGCCGGCGCGATGCCCGCTCTGCCGTCCCACCTGCCGATCGGCACTCGCCGGTCGCGCTGAACCCTTCGGAGGAGACATGACATCACCGCGCGACGCCGTCATCGTCGACGTCCTGCGCACGCCGGTCGGCAAGGGCAAGCCGGGCGGCGCCCTCTCGCACGTCCACCCGGTGCACCTGCTGGCCGACGTCCTCGCCGCGCTCGCCCGGCGCAACGGCCTCGACCCCGCGCTCGTCGACGACGTCATCGGCGGCTGCGTCACCAAGGCCGGGGAGCAGGCGGTCAACCCCACGCGCAGTGCCGTGCTGGCCGCCGGGTTTCCGCTCACGGTCCCGGCGACCACGGTCGACCGCCAGTGCGGCTCGAGCCAGCAGGCGGTGCACTTCGCCGCGCACGCGATCCAGGCCGGCGCGGCCGACGTCGTCATCGCGTGCGGGGTCGAGTCGATGTCCCGGGTGCCGATGCACTCCGACACCCAGGGCGCCGACCACCTCGGGTCCCGGATCTCCGGCCGCTTCCCGGGCGGGCTCGTCGGCCAGGGGGTCTCGGCGGAACTGATCTGCGCGCGCTGGGGCCTGAGCCGCGAGGAACTGGACGAGTACTCCGCGGCCTCCCACGCGCGGGCCGTCGCGGCGCAGCCGGTCTTCACTCCGGACCTGATCACCGTGGCCGAAGCACCCGGCGTCGTCGCCGACGAGACGATCCGGCCGTCGACCACGGCCGCGGGGCTCGCCGGGCTGCGACCCTCCTTTGTGGATGAGACGGTGGCGAAGCGGTTCCCGGAGATCGACTGGAAGATCACGCCGGGCAACTCGTCGCCGCTGACCGACGGTGCGGCCGGCGTCCTGCTCATGAGCGCGGAGAAGGCCGAGCGGCTGGGGCTGGCCCCGCGCGCCCGCGTCCACACGACCGCCGTGGTCGGCGACGACCCGATCGTCATGCTCATGGGCGTCGTCCCGGCCACCCGCGCCGTGCTGGAGCGGGCCGGGTTCACCACCGACGACATCGACCTGTTCGAGGTCAACGAAGCCTTCGCGCCGGTGCCGCTGGCCTGGCAGCGCGACCTGAAGGTGGAGCACGAGCGGCTCAACGTTCACGGCGGTGCCATCGCCCTCGGTCACCCGCTCGGCGCCAGCGGCGCGCGGATCATGACGACGCTCGTGGGCGCACTTGAGCAGCGCGGCGCCCGGTTCGGGCTGCAGACGATGTGCGAGTGGGGCGGGATGGCCAACGCCACGATTGTCGAGCGGGTCTGAGATATGTCACAACTGTCCGTACAGACCGATCGGTACAATCATTCCATGGATGCAGATGAAGACCGGGTCGCCCTGGTCACGGGCGCTTCCCGCGGCATCGGCGCCGGCATCGCCCAGCAACTGCTCGACCGGGGCGTCCGCGTGGCCGGTACCTACCGGTCCGGCGGCGAGCTCGTCGAGAAGCTCGCGACGGAGCACCCCGGCCGCGTCCTGCCGGTGGCGTTCGACCTCGCGGCGCCGGAAACGGCCGAGGCGGTGGTCGAGCGGGTCACCGTGCAGTGGGGACGGCTCGACACGCTCGTGCTCAACGCGGCCGTGTGGCAGGGCGGAAAGCTTGCCCGGATCGATCCCGGCGACTGGTGGCGCGTGATCGAAGAGAACCTGCGCAGCACCGCGGCACTGGTCCGCGCCGCGATCCCGTGGCTGGGGCAAGGTGCCGGCGTGGTGATCATCGGCTCCGCGGTCGGCTCGGTGGGTTTCCCGGGTGACACCGCGTACGCCAGCGTGAAGGCGGCAGCCGTCGGGTTCGCCCGGTCGCTGGCGAAGGAGCTGGCTCCGCAAGGGGTCCGGGTCAACGTGCTCGCGCCCGGGTTCGTCGACACCGACATGACGTCGGCCATCCCGGAGGCCTCGCGCCGCAAGATCGCCGACGCCACGCTGCTCGGCCGATTCGGCACGGTCGACGAAATCGCCAGGGCCGCGGTGTTCCTGGCCGAGGACGCCACGTTCTGCACGGGCGCGGTACTCGCCGCCGACGGCGGCTGGACGCTGTGAACTCAAGGAGGAAGTCATGACCGCAGGCCTGCCCGCCGACGAGTACGAGAAGGTGCGCGACAGCGTCGTTGCGACCATCTGGAACGAGCTCGACCCGCTGGAGCACCAGATCGAGGACACCGAAAAGATCCCCTACGACGTCGTCCTGCCCGCGCTGCGCGCGTGCGGCGCGTTCGGGCTGATCGTGCCGCGGGAATACGGCGGCGCCGGGTTGTCGATCGCGCAGTACCTGCCGATCCTCGCGGAGTTCGCCAGGATCCAGGGCGGCATCCGCGCGATCGTGCACGTCCACAACTCCTTCGCGCACGCGCTGTCGGAGATCGGGAACGCCGAGCAGAAGCGCGAAATCCTGCCCGGCGCCGCGACCGGCGAGAAGTCGCTCGCGTTCGCGCTCACCGAGCCCGGCAACGGCACCGGCGCGGACCTGTCGACGACTGCGCGCCGCGAGGGCGACGAGTACGTCCTCAACGGTCGCAAGTGGCTGATCACCAACTCCGACATCGCATCGCACTTCCTGGTGTTCGCCAAGACGTCCGCGAAGGACGTCTCGGCGATCATCGTGCCGCGGGACACGCCGGGCTTCACGATCGCACCGCTGCCCGAGACGATGGGGTGCAAGGGTGCGGAGCACGGCGAGCTGACGTTCACCGACGTCCGCGTGCCCGCTTCGGCGCTCGTCGGCGCCGAAGGCGAGGGCGGCGCGCATCTGGAACGGGCGCTGGAGATCAGCCGGGTGTTCATCGCGGCGTCGTCGCTCGGCACGGCGTCACGCGCGCTCGAGCTTTCCCTGAAGTACTCGCAGGAACGGGTCACCTTCGGCAAGCCGATCGGGCAGCGGCAGGCGATCCAGCGCTACCTCGCCGAGATGGCGGCCGACGTCTACGCGCTGCGCGGCATGCTCGCCGACACCGCAGCCAAGTGGGACGCCGGAAAGCGCATTCCGGCGGAGTCGTCGCTGCTCAAGCAGTTCGGCCTGGAAGCCGTCGGCCGCGTCACCGACCGCGCGCTGCTGGTGCACGGCGGGATCGGCTACACGCGCAAGCACCCGATCGAGCGGCTCTACCGCGACGCGCGCCTCAACTGGCTGGAGGAGGGCACGCCGACCATCCAGTACATGGTGGCGGCCCGCGAGCTGCTGAACGGCTACACCTTCGACGACGCGTTCAGCGTCGCGTAGTCCGCTTCGGAGCGAACGGCCGGGTACCCGCGGGTGCCCGGCCGTTGTGGTGCTGCTCGCATCTCCTTGGCGGGGTTACGATCCGCGCTTATGTTTGACACAGATGTCAAACATGGAGGTGGACATGAACTCGGCCGAGATCGTCGAATCGTTCTGGCACGCGGTGTGGAACGGACGCAATCCGGAGGCCGTCGACGAGTTCGTCGTCGACGACTTCGTCATCACGAACGCCGGTGAGCGCATCGAAGGGCGCGAGAACTTCAAGGCCTGGGTCGCCGCCTTCCTGGAGCAGGTCCACGACCTCGAACTGGAGATCGTCGAAACCTTCCAGAACCAGGACGGCAGCCGGGTCGCGTCGCGGTGGAAGGTGCACGGCCGCAACAACGGCGTCCTCGGTACCGAGCCCGACGGGCAGCCCATTTCCTTCAGCGGCACGGCGGTCTGGGAAGTGCGGGAAGACGGCAAACTGCTGCACAACCACGTCGAGCGGGCCTCGTGGGAGCTGTTCCGGCGCTTGACCGCGGCCTGAGCGGTGCCGGCGCGGACGCTGACGTGGTCGGCGATCGCGGGTGCGCTCGCCGCGGTGGTCGGTGTCGCGTTCGGACAGACGCTGGCCGGTTTTTCCCTGCACGGCGAGCCGGTGCTCCTGTTCGCACCCGCGCTGGCCGGCTTGCTGTACGGGCCGCTCGCTGCCGCCGGCGGAATCCCGGTGGTGCGCCGAGCGTTCGCGCGTGACGCGCCGGTCGGCGCCCGCGCCGCGGGTCGCCACGCGGCAGCGGCCGGGCTGACCCTTGGCGCCGGCGGATCGGCCGGCGCCGAGGGCCCGATCATCCACCTCGCGGCGGCCCTCGGCTCGGCACTGGCCCGGCTCGCGTCGGTGCCCGCACGGCCGGTGGCCGCAGCGGCCGTCGCGGGCGGGATCAGCGGATCGTTCGAGGCGCCGCTGACGGGGGTCGTCCTGGTCCTGGAACTCTTGCTGGACGGGGTGGCGGGCCTCGAGTTCACGGCGGTGGTGGCGGGTTCGGCAGCGGGGGCGCTGACCGCGCAGGTGTTGCCGGGCGCGCCGGTGCGCTTGCCGGGCGTCACCGGAACGGCGGAGGGAACCGGGATCGTGCTGGCGGGCGTGCTGGCCGCCCTGGCGGGCGTGGTTCTAACCCGGAGCCTGGAAGTCGCGCGGCTGGTGGCCGCGGGGCGGTGGCCGGCCGGCGGGTGCCGGGCCGTGTCCCGCCGGGCTCGGCGCCTGTCGTCGGTGATCGGCCGGCGGATCCGGCGGCCGGGTGTGGGGCGGTGGTTATTGGTCGTGCGCGGGGGAGTGGCGGTTGTGCGGGGTCGGTGGTGCGTCGGCAGATTCGGCGGGTCGGCGGGCGCTTGGCGATCGGGTGTGAGTCGGCGGCGTCCAGTCGTGCACGCGGAACCGTCGGTCGCCCGCAACCGGTGGCTCGCCGAGCGTCACCCCGGCCTG
This sequence comes from Amycolatopsis sp. NPDC051106, assembly GCF_040682775.1. Taxonomy (NCBI): domain Bacteria; kingdom Bacillati; phylum Actinomycetota; class Actinomycetes; order Pseudonocardiales; family Pseudonocardiaceae; genus Amycolatopsis; species Amycolatopsis sp. NPDC051106. The sequence goes on from NZ_JBFBBQ010000008.1 coordinate 114,649, forward strand.
CCGTGGTGGCGGCCCGCGGTCGGTGGCCTGGTCGCCGGACCGGTCGTGTTCGCGATCCCCGGTATCGGAGGCACCGGGCCCGACCTGTTCGCCGGTGTCACGTCCGGGGCCTCCGGGACGCTGCTGCTCCTCGCGGCCGGCAAGATCGTCACGACGAGCGTGACCTTCGCCGCCGGCGGGGTCGGGGGCACCATCGGCCCGACGCTGGTCGTCGGGGCCGCAGTCGGGGCCGCCGTTCCCGTGGCCGGCGGCGCCGTCGCGGGGATGGCCGCTTGCCTGGCCGCGGCCGGGCGGGCTCCGGTGACCGCCGTCGCGCTGGCCGTCGAGCTGGGCGGTCTCGACCTGCTGCCGGCGATCTTGCCGGCCGCCGTGCTCGGCCGGCTGGTGGGCGGCCTGTTCTTGCGGGACACCGCCCTCGGGACGGGAGCTAGGGTGGATCGCGGATAGGCGGAAGGGGTTCGATGGCGGGAGTACGGCAGTTCGACGAGCGGGTCGCGCTCGACCGTGCGCTGGACGTGTTCGAAGCGCGCGGGTTCCGGGCGACGTCGATGCTCGACCTGGCGGCCGGCACCGGTGTCCAGCGTGGTTCGCTCTACCACGCCTACGGCGGCAAGGAGGAGATCTTCCTGCGCGCCTTCCAGGAGTACACCGACCGGTTCCTGGCCGGCGCGGCCGAGGTGCTCGACCGCCCGGGCAAGCGGGCCGCGCTGCTGGCCTTCTTCGACTACTGCATCGACACGTTCGCGGCCGGCTCCCCGGCCCGCGGCTGCTTGTCCACCCGGACTGCCGTCGAGGCGGCAACCGAGTCCCCGCGCACCGAAGCGGCCGTCCGGGCGATGCTCGACGAGCTGGAAACCGTGGTTCACGACGCCCTCGCCGCGATCGACGACGGCGTGACCCCTGCGGTGGATCTGCGCGCTGCGGCGCGGCTGGTGGTCACCACGACCCGGGGGATCGCGGTGATGGAGCGGGTCGGGCATGGTCCCGCGGAGCTGCGGGAGATCGCGGCCAGCCTGGTGACCTCGCTGATGGCTCCCTGATCAGGCGGCGGCCGGCACCGCCCCGGTCATCCTTGCCCGGTCTTCTTCGAACCGGCGCGTCGGCGTGGGGCCAGCAGCAGGGCGGTGAACGTGATCGCGCACGCGAGCACGATGTACAGCGAAATCGCCCATGACCCGCCGAAGCCCGCGAAAAGCGCCGCCGCCAGGAAGGGCGCCGGGCCGCTCGTGATCAGCCCGCCCACCTGGTAGGCGACCGACACGCCGGTGTAGCGGTGGTCGGCGTCGAAGAGCTCGGTCAGGAAGCCGGCCATCGCGCTGTACGTGGTCGCGTGCCCCAAGGTGGCCAGCAGGAACATGGCGACCAGCACCGCCGCCGAAGTCCCCGTGTCGATGAGCCAGAAGAACGGGAACGCGACGACGGCTGAGTAGATCGCCCCGCCGAGCAGGACTTTCCGCCGTCCGACGCGGTCGGCGACCACCGCCACCAGCGGAACCGCGGCGATGTCGACCAGCGACGCGATGATCAGGCACGTCAGCACCGTGCCGCGGGAGACACCCGCCTCGCCCGGCCCGTAGGAGAGCACGAAGACGCTCGCGACGTAGAACGGGATGTTCGTCCCGGCCTGCGCGAAGATCCCGACCAGGACGGCGCGCAGCGAGCGCCGCAGGGTCTCCTTCAAAGGGAACGCGGAAAGCCCTTCACTCCGCGAAACCTGCTCGAACTCCGGAGATTCCTCGAGCCGGCTGCGAACGTAGAGGCCGACGACGATCAGCACCGCGCTCGCCAGGAACGGCAGCCGCCACCCCCAGCTCAGCAGCTGGTCCTTGGGCAGCTGCTGGACCGCGAGGAACGCCGACGCCGAGAGCACCAGGCCGGCGGGCACCCCGGCCTGCGGCCAGCTGCCGTAGAAGGCGCGCCGGTGCGGTGGCGCGTGCTCGACCGCCATCAGCACGGCACCGCCCCATTCGCCGCCGACCGCGAACCCCTGCACCAGCCGAACGAGCACCAGCAGGATCGGCGCGGCGACACCGATGGCCGAGTAGGTGGGCAAGAGGCCGATGGCGACCGTCCCGCCGCCCATGAGGAGCAGGGACAGCATCAGCATCCGCTTGCGGCCCAGGCGATCGCCGAAGTGCCCGAACACGATGCCGCCCAGCGGTCGTGCGACGAACGCGACCCCGAAGGTCGCGAACGCAGCGAGCGTCCCGGCCAGAGGGCTCAGGGTGGGGAAGAACCGGGAGTTGAATACCAGGGTCGCGGCCGAGCCGAAGAGGAAGAAGTCGTACCACTCGATCGCGGTACCGACGAAGCTTGCGAATGCCACGCGGGCGGGAGCGACCCGCGTGGCTCGGTGTTGCTCGACAACCACAACTGCCTCCAACGGCATCGGGTGAGAGCCCGGCCGGAGCATCCGCTCGCCGGGCTGAGGTGGAGGCCGCCCGTCCCGGACGGGAACCGGGACGAGCGGCGGACGGGCCAAGCCGCGGTGGGGAACGTGACCTGGGCCGACGCCGAGAACTATAAGCGTATTGACCGATCGGTACAAGCGGCTCAAGATGAGGTGGAACACCCATAATAAGTCAGACCGATCGTTCCGAGGAGCGTTCGGTGGTGGCGAAAGGAGATCCGATGACCTTGCCCGACGTCCACCTCGAAAGTTCCCTGCACCCGGCCGAACTCGGCTGGCCGATCGTCGTTACCCCGGGCCGGGTGGGGCTCTCGACGGTCAGCGGTTTCTGCGGGGTCGAGGTGGCGGCATCCCTCGCCGGCCGCGTGCTGGAGCGGCTCCGCGCCGCGGAATCGGAAGGCCCGGTCGTCGGCGTGCCCGGCCCGCCGCCGCACCGCATCTTCATCGCCGAAGGCGACATCGTCGCCGACCCGGCCGAGTTCGCCCGCCACGGGGCGAGGCTGTTACCGGCGCCGCACCGCATCACGCTGCCGCCGAGCGGCTTGCCGTACGGTCCGGCGGTCTGGCTCGTCCCGCCCCGGCCGGCGCCGCGGTGGCTGCCCAGCTTGTCGACGCTCTTGTGGGCAGTGAAGGCGGCCGCGCCGAAAGGAGCCGAGCTGCCTCGGTGCCAGCTCGGATGTTCGTTCTGAGTACCGCTATTGACCTCGCGGTGGCGGGCGCGAAGGACCTCACGCTGTGTCTGGATGGCCAGCAGGGCGAGCAGCGCTCGGTGGTCGCGATTGCCGAGGTCGGCAGGTCCGCCGGTTTCGGGCAGCCACAGCTGGACGCCGTGTCGGATGCACCAGGTGTAGAGGGTGGCGAACCGGTTGGCGGTGAAGGCGCGTTCGTACTCGCCGACCACGATCGCATCGACGGCGGGCTCCGAGGCGGCGATCGAGGTCAGCAGTTGCGCGGGGCCGGGAGAGCCGGCTGGCCGTATAACGCCCTATGCATCGATGCGTGAGGCTTCAGATCCGGAACTCAGGGTCACGGCGTTGCTCGGAGGCCGCGATCCGGTGGGACCCGTCGGATCTTGTCCAGCGAGGAGGGCGCGCGGGCCCCGTTGCTCCGGAGCGGGCAGGATGTGGTGCGGGAGTCGTGCTTGTCGGAGGCGCGTTCCCTTTCCCGGCCCGAGGATTGGACGCAATGGGACGCTCGTCGGTGTTCACTTTCCAGTACATCGCCATCGACACGGAGGCTGGTGTCACGCCGGAGGAGTTCGAGACCTTCGTGCGTGGTGAAGGCGTTCACCTGCCCTTGTACCCGGGGTGGCGGTGGACTCTGCTGCGCGGGTTGCGCGGAGAGCGGACCGGGCAGTACCTGATGTTGTACGAGATCGAGAGCGCCGAGCAGCGCGACCGCTACGTCACGGCCCGGGGTGAGCAGACCGAGCTGGCCCGGCTGTTCTGGGCGCGGCACCCCGAGGCGGAGGCGGTGCTGGCGCGGTGGCGGCGGCTGGGCACGTTCGCTGAGCTGCCGACGTTGTTCACCGACTACCGGCTGCTGGCCGACAATCCGCGGAGCACGGTCACGCCCGGCCCCCGCTACCGCGACCGCCCGGGGGAGGAGCCCGTCGCCCGGGTCGTCGGGATCCACAACCTGGCGTTGCGCGCCGGTGTGACCGAGGAGGTGTTCGACCGCTTCATCGCCGAGAACCACCACCGGATCGACGACTACCCGGACTGGCGGTTCCACGTGCTCAAGGGCGAGCGGGGCAACCGCCTCGACCAGTACGTGATGATGATGGAGATCGCGAGCCTGGACGCGCTGGACGTCTTCTACCCCGAGCCCGACATCGCCACCGGCGAGGCCGCGGAGTTCGCGGCGGCTCACCGCGACACCAAGCAGATGTACGAGGAGTGGAAGCAGCTGGCGTCGTTCTCGGGCTCGCCGCAGATCTACACGGACTACCTTGCTGTCGCGGAGAACCCGGCGTAGCCCCGCAGGACCGGGACGGGCCCGGGATCAGGTGGTGGTGAGGTGGTGGGTGCGGAGCCAGTCGAGCGTGGCGGTAATGATTTCGGCGCGGGTGGTTTCGTTGAGGATCTCGTGGCGGGCGTCCGGGTAGGTGAGGTCGGTCAGTCCGCCCGTTTTACCGGTGCAGCGTCCATCTTCGAGTCAGCGATATTCGACGGCCGCACAAGGATGCCACCAGGTGCTGGCGAACGTGTGCACGAGGGCATCGATCTGCGCCAACGCCGACCCCAACTTGGTAAGAAGAATAGCGGAGGCGGCGAGCGACTCATTACGCTGCCGATTCGCCGGGATCGCGTAATCCCGGGAAATGGGAGTGGTTCCCATACCAGCCATGGTTGCCTCAACGGCACGTACTTGGGCCTCGATCGCCGCGGCGATCGACCAGTAGCCCTGGGACCCTTCCGCCTTGACCCACCGCCGCGTCGTCGTCATCCTCCTCCGGCCGTCCGGAGAGTTCGGCACGCCGTTGAGCTCGTACTCGAGTCACTCCTGCGCCTCGTGGTTCTTGGCCAGTCGAGCGAGGCGCATCGCCTTCATGACGTATTTGCCGGTCGGGGCGCGAGACAGCTCAATGTCCGCCAACAGCTCATCTGCGAGCTGCAGCGCTTCCTCTTGAAGATTCGTGCTGGCCGTTCTCCTTTCCGAGGCTTGGCCCCGGTGGAGAATACGCGAGCAAGTTGCCCGACGAAGCTGATGGTCTGCACGCGCTGTACGCAGGCTTCGACGGCAGCTTCCAGGACGGTTGGCGGCGCCAGGTGCGGTGTTGCGGACTCTCGTTCGAGTCGAGGTGCAGGTCGTGAGCCATCCGAAGGCTCGAGGAACCCGACCCACGTCCGGCTGGTCCTGCTGTCCGCGCCGCGCGCGGGGGAGGAGGGCATCCGTTGCGCGCCGCCGAGCGGGCGGTGCGGGATTCCGGTGCCGGCTGGACCATTCTGCGGCCGCAGTGGTTCGCGCAGAACTTCAGCGAGGGCCCGTGGGCGGCGGGGATCCGCGAGGGCCTCCTGGCGCTGCCGGCCGGAGACGGGCGGGTGCCCTTCATCGACGCGGAAGACATCGCCGACGTCGCCGCGGCGGCACTGACCGGCGACCGGCACGCCGGCCGGGTCTATGAGCTGACCGGTCCGCGCGCGGTCGGGTTCGGTGAGGCGGCCGAGCTGATCGCCCGGGCGGCCGGGCGGGAGATCGAGTACGTCGACGTCGCGCCCGAGGTGTTCGTCGAGCGGCAGATTTCTTTCGGTGTTCCGTTGCCGGTGGCGCGGTTGCTCACCGGTTTGCTCACGCTAGGCAGCTCCGAACCTGCTGCCGGCCAGGTCTGTCGCTGCTGTCCGGCCCGCTCTTGTCACGCGACGGAGAAACTCCCCGATCAGCTCTAACTCGGCCTCGCTGTAGCCCTCGCAGAGCTCATCCATGGCGGTGTTCATCCCCGAATACACCCGGAACAGCTCTGCGTTGCGGCCGCGGACCGCGCGCACCGCGACCGCCCGGCGGTCGGAGGACTCGGGGTTGCGCTCTCGGACCCCCCAGCCGCCCTTCTCGAGCCGGTCGAGGATTCCGGTCATCGTGGCCGGGTGCAGGCCGGCTCGGCGGGCGAGGGCGCTCGGGCTCAACGGGCCGTGGCGGGCGATCAGCTCCAGGCAGTCGAGATCGACGTCCTTGAGCGACAGGCGCGCGCTGACCTGGTGGTTCAACAGCGACAGCTGATTGCGCAGCTCACGCAGCGACCCCTTCAGCGCCACGGTCGTCCGGCGGCGGAGGGAGGCATAGACGCCACTCGTTATGAGTTTCATATGATATCCTTCTCGTATGATCTGAAACTCAGACATCAGAGTAGCCCGGAACGGGCCCGCCGCCCGGGGGAAAGGGCCTGCCATGATCGTGCTCACCGGGGCCACCGGACTCATCGGACGTCTCCTGGCCGCCGAACTCGCCGAAAGCGGCGACGGCCACGAGGTTCGCGCCATCACGCGGTCGCCGCGCCATGCGGGGCTGCCCGCCGGCGTCGAGGTCGTCGAGGGCGACCCGCAACGACCGGGAACCCTCGCCGACGCGCTGCGCGGCGCGGACGCGCTGTTCCTCCACTCACGCGCCGTCGGCGATGCCGCCCACGACGTCGTCGCCCTGGCCAGGGACCTCGGCGTCCGCCGGGTCGTGGCGCTCGCCGCGGCCAATGTGGACGACCGGCTCGACGCGCAGCCGTCGCGCTTCCGCGGCGACCGCAACAAAGAGGCCGACGACGCGGCCGCGACCAGCGGTCTGGACTGGGTCAGCCTCCGGCCCAGCTCGTTCGCGCTCAACGCACTGACCGCCTGGGGCGGGCAAATCCGCGCCGGCGACGACGTCCGCTACGTGTACGCCGGCTTCGAGGAGTCGCCGCTGGACGAACGCGACCTGGCCGCGGTGCTGGCGAAAGCCCTCACCGACGACGACCTGCTCGGCCGGCGGATCGACCTCACCGGCCCGGAATCGCTGTCCCACGAGGACATGGTCCGCCAGATCGGCGTCGCGCTCGGCCGTCCGCTGCGGTTCCACGAAGTCCCCGCCGAGCCCGCGGCGCGCGGCATGGTGGCCAACGGGCTGCCGGAGCCGTTCGTCACCGCGATGATGGCCCGCTACGCCGCGCACCACACACGTCCCCAGTTCCCGCCGACGCCGGAACTCGAGAAGATCCTGGGCCGCCCGCCGCGCACCTTCGCCGACTGGGCCGCCGACCACGTCGCCGACTTCGAAGCAGCCGGGTGACACCGACGACGATCCGTCGCGGACATTCCCGCGAAAGGCTTTGCCACCACCGAGTCGCACCAACCAGGAGGCCGTTGTGCGCGTGTCCGAGGACCGCGAAAAGGTCCGCTTCGTCAGCGGTGACGCCGAATGCGTCGCCTGGCATTACCCGGGAACCAACGGCGCCTGCGTGATCATGACAGCGGGCGGCGGGGGTGACCAAGGAACCGGGCACCGACCCGTTCGCCGCGCGGTTCCACGAGGCCGGGTTCACCGTCCTCGCCCTCGACTACCGGCACTTCGGGGAGAGCGGCGGCCGGCTGCGCCAGATCATCCGCGTCAAGGAGCAACTGGCCGACTGGCAGGCAGCGATCGACTTCGCCCCCACCTTGCCGAACGTCGACCCGGCGAAGCTGGCGATCTGGGGCTTCTCCCTCTCCGGCGGCCACGCCTTCCGCCTCGCGGCGCGCAATCCCCGGCTGGCGGCGGCGATCGCGCAAACGCCGCTGGCCGACGGCCGGGTGGCCGCGCTCAAGACGATGCGCCATCGGAAACCCCTCCCGATGCTGCGGCTCCTCGGCCGAGGTCTCCGCGACGCCGTGGGCGGCCTGCTCGGCAGGCAGCCCCTGCTCGTGCCGCTCGCCGGGGAACGCGACACGGTGGCGTTCCTGACCACGCCGGACGGCCTCGACGGCGACCGGGCGCTCAACCCGGGCAACCGATACCCGGAATGGCAGCAGGCGATCGCCGCCCGGACCCCGCCGTGGTTCGGCTTCTACCGGCCCGGCCGCGACGCTCCCCGCGTGCGGTGCCCGCTGCTGGTCCTCGTCTGCGACCAGGATCAGACGGCGTTCGCCGAACCGGGTGTCCGCGCGGCGCGGCGGGCGCCGCGCGGTGAGCTCGTCCGGATGCCCGGCGGGCACTACGAGCCGTTCCTGGACGGCCATGCGCAGGCCGCCGAGGCCGAGCTGTCCTTCCTGCGCCGTCATCTGCTCGATCCCCCGCGAGCGGTTCAGACCCAGTCAAGAGCGCCAGGCAAACGAGAAGGCACATGATGTCGAAGGTCCGGAAAATGGCGATCGGCGTGGCCGCCGCCACCACCCTGATGGCCGCCGCAGCTCCGGCTGCCCAGGCGGCCCCCGCGCAACCGGCGACGGTGATCCACGGATGCAATGCCGGCTACTACGCAACGGTCTACTACAACAGCGGTTGCAACGGCAGCTTCGCGTCGCAGACGTTCGGCGCCTACGCCTCGGCCAACTTCGACGCGACCATGAAGAACGAAAACGCGAGCTTCAAGTGCCGGCTCCTGTGACGCTGGCTCGTCAGACCTCAGCCACTCCTCGCCCCAGAAGCGGATCCCGTCTGGTTGACGGCAGCCGGTTCCCCGGTGATCATGCTTCAGCCCCTTCGTACCACGGAACTACCGGGCGGTTACGCGACGGGGATCGAAGACACGCGCCATCGTCCGGGCAGCCTGCCGGCGGCTCAGGAGCCGGCTCGCGGCCACGCCGAGGCGGTTCGCGCGGCCGTCGATGACGACGGGGCCCGGGTCGCGGCTCTCCAGGTGGTTCAGTGCGGTGGTCACGACGTTGTCGGGTCCGCGTAGTTTTCCGGCGGTCAGCACGGCCGCGTCCGGGCCCATGCTCGACGTGAATTCGGTGGCGGTGGCGCCGGGGCAGACGGCGAACACGGTGACGCCGGTGCCGCGCAGCTCGGTCCACAGTGATTCCGTGAAGCTGAGGGAAAACGCTTTCGTGGCGCCGTAGACCGCCATCCGGGGTGCGGGCAGGTAGGCGGACACGCTGGCGAGGTTGATGACGAAGCCGTGGCGGGCGTTCACCATGCGGGGGAGGAAGGCGGCGGTCAGCCGCATCGGCGCCAGGGCGCCCACGGCGATCTCGGCGGAGAGGCGGCCGGGTTCTGATTCGAGGAACGGGGCGAACGAGCCGGACGCGGCGTTGTTGATCAGGCCGGTGACGTGGAGGCCCCGCCCGGTGACCGCTTGGTGCAGTTCATCGGCGGCGTCGGGTCGGGCGAGGTCCGTCGGGATCACGTCGATGCGGGCGTCGGTGGCGCGGCGGAGTTCCTCCGCCAGCGAGGCCAGCCGGTCGGCGCGGCGGGCGGCGAGCACGAGGTTCGCGCCGCGGGCGGCCAGTGTCCTGGCGAACGCGGCTCCGATGCCGGAGCTCGCTCCCGTGAGCAGGACGGTTTGGGTGCGGTAGTCGATGGTCATGCCACCAGCGAACCGGTGGGCGGCGCGCGCGTCCAAGACCTGTTTCGCACCTGGTCATGCACGAGCGGTATCGCGGAGGAGCAGCTTCTGCGCGGAACGGACGAAGTCCGTCACGAGCGGGTTGGTTTCCCCGGCACGGCCGGCCACGACGACCTGGCTCGGCTCGGCCCCGTCGACGGGCACGGCGACCACGTCGGGACGCAGGGTGAAGCGCCGGTCATCGGCGGGAACGACCGCGATGGCAGTGCCCTCGGCGATGGCCTCGAGCTTGTCGTCGTAGGTGTCGGCGAGGGTGGGGCCCAGCGTGGCCGGATCGCCGCCGTCGCGGGGTTCGAGCCGCCAGAAGCCGACCCAGTCTTCGCCCATGCCGGTGCAGCCGACGAGCGGTTCGGACCGGACGTCGGAAACGTCGATGGACTCTTTGCCCGCGAAGCGGTGGGCGGTGGACACCAGCGCGACCAGGGGCTCGGTGTAGAGCGTCGTGACGGCGAGGTCGTCCGCTGGGATCGGCAGCGGTGCGCGGATGACCAGTGCGTCGACCTGCCGGTCCAGCAGCGCGCCCGCCTCGCGCGAGCTGAGGTGGCGCGTGCGGACGTGGGCGCCGGGATGGCGGTTTTGCAGGTCGCGGACGGCGGGTGTGATGAGGAGGTCGTCGGCGTACCCGACGGTGATGGTGTGGGCCGGCGCCGCGGCGCGCGCGGTGAGCACGGCTTGCTCGGCGCTGTGCACCAGTTGCCGCGCTCGAGGCAGGAACGCCGCGCCGGCGGCGGTGAGGCGGCTGCCCTGGCTGGTGCGTTCCAAGAGGCGTACCCCCACTGCGCTTTCCAGCCGCTGGATCTGGCGGCTCAGGGACGGCTGGGCGACCCGCAGCTGCTTGGCCGCGCGGGCGAAGTTCAGGTGTTCTGCCACCACCAGGAAGTATCGGACCAGCCGCAGATCCAGATCGGACACCATGCTCGCAGGCTACTCCGTCATGCAGTTCCGGTATGGCGACGTGCGAATGAGGTCTTGGACGGACAGCCGGGTTCGGTGGTGTCTTGGAGATATGACCATTGCTTTCGTCAACGGCGTTCCCGTGACTCCCGCGGTGTGGACGCCCCTGATCACCGAATTGCCCGAGGCCCGGCGGCGGGAGACGGTCCTGCTCGCGCCGCCGGGCTTCGGCGCACCCCTCCCGGCGGATTTCGCGGCCACAGTGGACGACTACCGGGACTGGCTCATCGATGAGCTTTCGCGGTTCGACGCGCCGGTCGACCTCGTCGGCCACAGCTTGGCGGGCGGGTACGTGCTGGAGGTGGCGATGAGCCGTCCCGACCTGATCCGCAGCTGGGTCAGCGACACCGTCGCCGGGTACGAGCCGGACTACACCTGGCACGACCTCGCGAAGCTGTGGCAGACACCCGTCGCGGGGGAACGCCACCTCGAGGAACTCTTCTCGGGGGATGCCGGTGACCGGGCGGCGCGCATGGTCGGCTGGGGCATCCCGGAGCCGACCGCCGGTGAGGTCGCGCTCCACCAGGGCGCGGAGATGGGCAGAGCGATTCTCGCGCTGTACCGGTCCGTGCCCCAGCGGGTGCTGATCGAGCGAGGCCGCGATTTGCCCGCGGCGGCAGCGAGGCCCGGGTTGGTCCCCATCGCCTTGCGGGACGACACTGTGGGCAGCCCCGCCATCCGCCGCCGGGCCGCCGAACGGGCCGCCGCCCGCACCGCCGACCTCGACGGGCTCGGCCACTGGTGGATGCTCGACGACCCAGCGCGGGCGGCGGCCATGCTGGTCGACTTCTGGGACAGCTACTGACGCGGCGTGGAGTCTGCTCGGACGGCCCAGCGGCACCGGGGAACGATCAATTCCCATTGTCATGGCACCGGTGCCGTCTCAGTGCCGAGATTTTGGGCCGTGCCATCGATTTCGGGATCCTGCACCGACAGCGGGCTGGTCGGCGGAAGTCACGCGAATGAGCGGCCCATCCACCAGTTTCCCGGTGCGTCGGGGTCGTCGGCCAGCGAGCCGTCCGGTACGTGCGGGCCGAACGAACAGGCGCGTTTCGGACACCGCTGGTCGCGACGTCCGGCTTCCCGGACCGGCTCACGACGTGATCCGGACGTTCCGTCCGGTTGCGGAACACCGCCGGGCACACCGCGGCGACCGCGGAGCGCGAAGGGGCTGCGCACTGGCCCGCGCCGCGATGCTGCCCGCCGGCGTGGGCCACAATCGCGCCGGTTCCGCCGAGCTGCTGGGCGATGACGATGCCGCGTGGCGCCGTCGAAGCCGGTGCGCTGGTCCATCCGGGTGATGTCACGGCCGGCAACTCAACCGGTCACTCCCAGCCGGCGTGGTCAGCGGGCTTGGCCAGACGCCGCCGTTGATGGGAGATTCATGCGCGCGAAACGGGTATTGACCGGGCTCGCGGCCTTCGTCGCCGTGCTCACCGGAACCTCCCTCGCAGCTCCGACAGCCTCCGCGGCGGATCTCTACGGCTGCCCTGATTTCAATTTGTGCTTCTACTTCAACAGCAACTTCGAAGGCGCCCTCGCCAACTACGCCTATTCGGACGGCAACCTCGACAACGAAGTGTTCCGCTGGGGTGGCACGAACGGCCGCGGCGTCCAGGTGAAGAACAACGCCGCCTCGGTCATCAACAACGCGGGCTGGACCGCGACGGTCTACTACAACAGCGGCTGCAACGGCAGCGTCGCGTCGCAGTCGTTCGGTATGTACGGCGGACACAACTTCACCGCGACGATGAAGAACAACAACGCGAGCTTCAAATGGCCTTCGGTAGGCGGGCTCTTCAGCGACTGCGGCAACCGCGACCAGGACTAGCCCGGAAGCGCCGGGGTCCGCCCGTGGGCACGTCCGACCGATGGCGGCGCCGCGCCGGTGCCTTTGCGGCAGCCGTGGCGGCGGCCGCTCTCGCCGGCTGCTCGGCGGCGCCCGCCGCTATGTCCGGCTCCGATCTAGACGGGGCGCTCGCGAAGGTGCCTGCCGACGTCTCGACGGTGCACGGCCTCGACCTCCCCCTCGACCGGTCGCTGCTGACGCCGGTCGAGGAGCTGGAGGTCATCAAAGCGCGTACCACCCTGATCGAGCGGTGCCTCACGGCCCATGGGATCGGCTTCGTCCTCGAATCGGTCGATCCCGTGCGGGACGCCACCAAGCTGCGACGGCACGGTCTCGTCGACGCCGGTGAGGCCGCGACCTACGGCTACCGCGACCCCGCGGTGTTCGCCGCCCGCTCCGGGGCGCCCGCTCGGCAGCCGCCGCCGGAGGTGGTCGCGGTGATCACCGGCACGCGCACCGGCAAGGTCGGCGGCCGCGACGTGCCGCCCGGGGGCTGTGCGGGCGAGGCGGACCGGACGATCGCGTCCGACGCGAGGCCCGGTCAGGAGCCGGTGAGCTTCGGGTTGAGCAACCGCGGCTACGAGATCACCCGGACCACGCCGCCGGTGGCCGCGGCCGCCACGAAGTGGTCGCACTGCATGGCCGAGGCGGGTTTCCGCTACGACGGTCCGGACGCCGCCATGAACGACCCCGCTTTCGGCTCGGGCCGTGCGTCCGCACACGAGATCGCCGTCGCCACCCAGGACGTGCGGTGCAAGGAACGGACCGGGTGGGTCCCCACATGGGTCGCGGTCGAGCGCGCGGTGGAGGACGTGCTCATCCCGCAGTACGCCGGCGACCTGGCCCGCGAGCGGCGGCACAAGGAGCAGCAGCTCGCGGTGGCACGGGGGATCAACGGCTGATGAGCGTCAAGGCCGGCTCCGGCCGAGGTGCACCACCAGCCGGTGAGGTCGATGGTGGGCAACAGGACTGTGCACGGCGAGCGCACTAGCTGCCGGCGTCAGAGAGGTGACCGTGGAGCGCGATCACCTCATTGATCGCCAGACGGTCGGCGACGCTCAAATGCATCCCCAACCCCGTTCACCCGGGGCCACTTTGGCGAGGCTACGCCACCGTCGGCGGTATCCCTTTCCCGCTCAGTGGTGCTCGGTGCGGTAGAACTCCTCTGCGGTAACGGTTTCCGGGACGCCGAGTTCGGCGGCGATCGCGGCGATCCCGGCCGTCGCGATGACAGGGTCGGCCTGGCCGTCGGTGGTGAAGTACGGTGCGATGAACCGGTCGTAGTGGGCGCGGGCTCGTTGCTGTCTGGCTGTCAAGGCGCGATCATGCCCGGCGACGAGAGATAGCGGTCATGCTCGTCCGCACCGCCTACTCCGCGCCTGACCAGCGACCGGCGTCCGGCTCGAAGAGGGCGGCGATGCCCATGTCCGATAGCTGGGCGTGGGTCTTCATCTCGTTCCGGCCGGGGCGTTCTCGTCCGGCTGGAGATCTGCTGGGTGAAGCGAAAGAAGCACAGCATGCTCGATGTTCGCACCGCACCATCGGGATCGAGCGGGCCCTCCGAATCCGCAAACTTCCGATCTGCGTCCGTAAGAAGGCGAGTCGAAGAACGTCACACGGCGAAGCCCCGGCTTGGCCGGGGCTTCACCGCACGGGTGGTCGTCACCCGCCTCCAGGCGAGGACACCTGCGCCGACGTGCTCGGCGACGCCACGGCTTCGGGCCGGTAGCCCAATCGGCCACGGGTCGCGATCAGCACTGCCGCCGCCGCGATGGCCGACGAGACCAGGAACACCAGTGCGACGTCGTCGGCTTCCGCGTTGGGGAACACGTCCGCCCACGCGACCGAGATGGTGTTGTTCACGCCCGTGTGGACCAGCATCGCGATCGGGAGGCTTTGGCCGCTGCGGTTGAACACCCACGTCATCAGGATGCTGAACAACGTGGTCGTCGCGACGAACACCACGATCGTCCAGACCGTCACGTCCGGCCAGCGGCCCCACTCCGAGAAGAACAGCGGCAGGTGCCACAGGCCCCACAGCGGACCCAGGATCAGCGTTCCCCGCAGGGGACCGAACTTCGGCTGCAGGTGCGGGAGCGCGAAGTCGCGCCAGCCGGGCTCTTCCGCGAGGCCGGTGGTGACCATCTGCAACACCAGCCCGGGCACCAGGGCCACGAACACCGCCGCGCCCGGTACGTGGGCTTCACCGCCGTTCAGGACCATGCCGGTCAGGATCAGCGCCGCCGGGACGCCGAAGATCGAGCCCACGTACCAGCGCCAGTTCACCTTCCACTTGAGCAGCCGGCCGGCCCAGCGACGCAGGCCCGGGCGGCCCTCGGCGGCCGCCGTGACGAGGAAAGCCGCCAGGATCGGACCCAGGTAGGCGCCCGGCAGCACACCGAACAGCTGCGTCGTGCCCATGATCTCCGGGAACGCGATCTCCGGTTCGACGCCGAGGCCGTTGCGGCCCAGGATGTACGGTGTCCATGCGATCCAGCTCAACCCCATCGCGAGGGTGAAGAAACTGATGAGCGGGTATCGGGCGATCAGGCCGCGTAGTCCGGTTTTTTCAGGTTCAGCCATTGTTTTCCCTTTCTCGAGCGCGCACATGCATTCGCCGACGCACATGGCCGTGACTGCGGCCGGGCGGAGGACGAACGGGGTTGAAACGGCGATGGCGCCCAGCCGACGGCGGCGGCGGGAAGCCCGCCTCGCCACTCTCCGAAGTAAGTGATCCGCTCGGCGATGCGTTCCGGCGTTGCAGGACTGGAACACGAACCCGGTCCGCTCGCACCGCAACGCGGTCAGCTCGGCCTCGCGGTGTCCGGTCAACTCGACGTCGCCGAGCATGATGCGCCCCGACGTCGGCCGGTCCACTCCGAGTCCATCCGCACCGCGTATTCGAGTTCGTTCGCCACTGCTGCCATCGCCGTCTTCCTTCACCTGTCCGCGTTGATCCGACGCTAGGAGCAGAAAAGGCGCGGCACACGCCCCCGCACACCCGAACCGGGGGTGTAGCCAGCTACACCCCCGCGGGGGGTTCAGTAGAGTCGCAGCACTACCCAGGCAGGGGGCGGCGATGAGGACGGCGATCAAGCGCAGCACCGCTGCCACCGCGGTGCTCGCGTCGGGCCTGCAAACGGCGCTGCCCGCGCTGGCCGGCGTGATCGTCCTGCCGTTGCTGGTGCTGCTGCTGCCGTTCGGGCCGGCGGTGCTGAAGCCGGTGCGCGTCCTGGCCGGGCTGGAGCGTGAACGGGCCGGACGCCACCTCGGGTACCCGCTGCCGGAAGCCGCCTACGCCGAGCGCGGTGGCCGGCTGCGCGCGGTGCGGGACCCGGCGACCTGGCGCGCTCTGGTGTGGATGGTCGTGCACGGGTTCGCGGGCACGTTCCTCGGCCTCCTGGGCATCATGCTGTGGCCCGCGATCGCCGAGAGTGCCACGATCCCGCTGTACTGGTGGCTGTTCCCGCCGGAAAGCTTCGCCGGGATGTTCGTCATCATCCGGACGTGGCCGGAGGCCCTCACCCTGGCGCCGCTGCAGGCAGTGGTCTACACCGCCGCAGTGGTGTGGCTGGTGCCGCTGATCGCGCGCGGCCAGCTGCGGCTCGCGCGGTCGCTGCTCGGGCCGAACGAGGCGGAGCTGCTGGCCCAGCAGGTCGAGCGGCTCACCGAAACCCGGGCCGAGGCGCTGGAATCGCACGGTGCCGAGCTGCGCCGTATCGAGCGCGACCTGCACGACGGCATCCAAGCGCAGCTGGTCGCGGTCTCGGTGCGGCTCGGGCTCGCCGCGCGCGCCTTGGCGGGCGAGCCGGGCAGCCCCGCGGCCGAGCTGGTGAAGGACGCCCGGACGGGCATCGAAGACACCCTGGGCAACCTGCGCAGCCTCATCCGCGGCATCTACCCGCCGATCCTCGCCGACCGCGGGCTCACCGGCGCCGTGCACGCGCTGGCGGGCGGCCAGCGCATTCCGGTGACCGTGCGGGTGCCCGACGACCTGCCGCGCCCGCCGGCGGCGATCGAGGCGGCGGCCTACTTCGTCATCGCCGAGTCGCTGACCAACGTCACCAAGCACAGCACGGCATCGCACGCCGAAGTCGTCCTCGACGGCGACGGGCAAAGCCTGCGTGTCACGGTGCAAGACGACGGCCAGGGCGGCGCCGACGTCCGGGGCGGCAGCGGGCTGTCCGGCATCCGGCGCCGGGTGGCGGCGCTCGACGGCACCGCGCGGATCGACAGCCCGGCGAACGCGGGAACGACGATCGAGGTACTGCTGCCATGCGGATAGTGCTCGCCGAGGACAACGCCCTCCTGCGGGAGGGGATCTCGCTGCTGGTCAAGAGCGCGGGGCACGAGATCGTCGGCATCGCGGCCAGCGGCCCGGAGATCCTGCCGACAGTGCTCGAACACCGGCCGGACATCGCGGTGCTCGACGTCCGGCTGCCGCCGACCTTCCGCGACGAGGGCCTGCGCGCGGCGATCGAGGCCCGCGACCACCTGCCCGGGCTGCCGGTGCTGGTGCTGTCCCAGTACGTCGAGCAGGCCTACGCGAAAGAGCTGCTGGAGACGGGCGCGGCCGGCACCGGCTACCTGCTGAAGGACCGCGTCGGCCGGGTCGAGGAGTTCCTGGACGCACTCGAACGCGTCGCGGCCGGCGGCACCGCGCTCGACCCGGAAGTGGTGTCGCAGCTGATGAACAAGCGCGACCCGCTGCAGAGCCTCACCGCGCGGGAACAGCAGGTGCTGCACCTGATGGCCCAAGGACTGGACAACCTGACGATCGCCGGCGAGCTGGTGGTCACCGAGCGCGCGGTGACCAAGCACATCGGCAACATCTTCCGCAAACTCGGCCTGCCCGCGAGCGACAGCGGACACCGCCGGGTGCTGGCGGTGCTGGCGTACGTCAATGCCTGAGGCCGGAGCGCCACAGACGCCGCAAGAGCAAGTCGGCTTGGAACCCGGCCTGCCACTCGCGACCCGTACCACTGAGTGAGGGACCGGGCCGGTTCTCGAGTACCGCCAGTGGTTCAAGGGCGCGGACGTCGACGGGGTGATCACCCGTGAGGACGTCCGGTTGGTGGGCGAGCGCTCCATCGCGGTCCCGGGGTCGGGAGATGCATAAGGGATTTATATAAGTCTGCTATGCTTCACGGGTGAGTCGCCGAGACGCCGCGCAGGGCGCTGCCGATGCCATCGGGTCAGCCCTCTACGGTCTGGCCACCAGGGCCGTGAGACGCCTTCCCCGCGACATGAGCCTGACGTCCGCCGCCACCTTGGCCACCCTGGACAAGACCGGCCCGCGACGGATCACCGAGCTGGCGGCGGCCGAGGGCGTCACCCAGCCCGCGATGACTGTCCTGGTCCGGGTGATGGAGGAAGCCGGGCTGGTCGAGCGGACGGGCGATCCGTCCGACAAGCGGGTCACGCTGGTGTGCCTGACGGAGGCCGGCGCGTCGTACGTCCGGACGCGACGCCAGGCGGGCGTCGACGCGTACGCGCGGTTGATCGACGAACTCCCCGGTGACGAGGTCGAGGCGTTGGCAGCCGCCCTTCCGGCGCTGCGGCATCTGGCGGAGCTCGAAAGCCACGCCCGAGAGGGGGCGGACCGGTGACCGCGGCCCGGGCTCATGACCAGCTGATCCGTTCCGAGGCCCGCCTGCTGGTCCCCGCCCTGATGTTCATCGCGCTGGTCGTGGCGGCGGTCGCCAGCCTCGGAACGCCGCTCATCACCAGCGTGGCGACCACGTTCCCCGTCTCCCTCGACAGCGCGCAGTGGACGCTGACCATCGCCCTGCTCAGCGGTGCCGTCGCCACACCGGTCCTCGGCCGGCTCGGAGCCGGTCCGCGCCGGCGGGCCACGATCCTCGTCACGCTGGCGATCGTCGTCGTCGGCAGCGCGCTCACCGTGCTGCCGCTGCCGTTCGCGTGGCTGCTCGTGGGCAGAGCGGCCCAAGGCGTCGGACTCGGTCTCACGGCGCTGATGATGGGCGTGGCCCGCGACCATCTTCCCGAGGCGCGCAGCGCGGCCACGATCGCCCTGATTTCGGTGGTCTCCATCATCGGAGCCGGCGTCGGCTACCCGCTGGCCGCGCTGCTCGCCGAGCTCGGCGGACTGCGGGCCGCCTACGGCCTGGGCCTGCTCGTCACCGCCGTCGCCTTCGTGACCGCGTGGCGCTCCGTGCCCGCAGCTCCCGAAGGCCGCTCCGCTCGAGTGAACGTGACCGGTGCGCTCGTCCTGGCGGGTGGACTGTTCCTCGTCCTCTTCCTGGCCGGCGAGAGGAGCCTGTGGAGCCGGCACCTCGCCGTGGCGGTGGCCCTTGCCGTCGCCGCCGTACTCCTGCTCTGCGTCTGGACCGTTTCCGAACTGCGAACCAAGACGCCCCTGGTCGACGTCCGGGCGGTCCGGCACCCGGCGGTCGCCGGGGCGAACGTCGCCATGTTCGTCGGCGGGAGCGGCATGTACCTCCTGCTCACGCTCATCACCCGCTACGCGCAGACGCCGCACAGCGCCGGCTACGGTTTCGGGCTGACCACCTTCGTGGCGGGGCTGGTTCTCATCCCGTTCTCCGTGCTGGGGTTCGTCGCCGGCAAGCTCACGCCGCGGGTCCGGGAACGGATCGACGGCCCGCTGCTCCTGGCCGGCAGCGCGGCCATCGTCGGCGGCGGGTTCGTCCTGTTCGCCACCGCCCGGTCCACCCTGGCCGAGCTGCTCGTGGCCATGGGCGTGCTGGGTTTCGGCGTCGGCAGCTTCGCGGCCGCCATGCCCGGCGTCATCCTGGCCGTCACCCCCAAGAGCGAGACGTCGAGCGCCATGAGTTTCAACTACGTCGTCCGCAGCGTCGGGTACTCCCTGGGCAGCGCGATCGGCGGCCTGATCCTCGCCGCGGGCACCGGCCACCTCTTCCCCGACGAGGGCGCCTACACCACCGCGGCGCTGGTCGGCATCGGCGCCATGGCGATCACGACGCTGACGAGCCTCGCTCTCGCCCGCCGACGCTCGTCCGGGACCAACCCGTAAGTTCAGACTCGTCCCCACACTGGAGGTTCCATGCCCAAGGGCTACTGGGTCAGCGTCTACCGCACCATTTCGGACCGCGAGAAGCTGGCTGCCTACAACAAGCTGGCTGCTCCGGCCGTCAAGGCCGCGGGCGGGCGGGTGCTCGCCCGGGACGGCCGGGTCGTCGCGCACGACGCCGGAATCGCCGAGCGCACCATCCTGATCGAGTTCGACAGCTTCGAGCAGGCGGTCGCGGCGCGCGAGAGT
Organism: Amycolatopsis sp. NPDC051106; assembly: GCF_040682775.1. Lineage (NCBI taxonomy): Bacteria > Bacillati > Actinomycetota > Actinomycetes > Pseudonocardiales > Pseudonocardiaceae > Amycolatopsis > Amycolatopsis sp. NPDC051106. The sequence goes on from NZ_JBFBBQ010000008.1 coordinate 134,132, forward strand.
GCGGCCTACCAAGAGGCGCTGGCCGCACTCGCCGACGGCGTCGAGCGCGACTTCCGCATCATCGAAGGCCTCGACTGACGATCGAGGCTGCATCGGCGGCGAACACGACGCCGACTGCGGGGATCACCCCGGCTCGTCAGCGCGCCGCACCGTCGCGAACAGTGTCAGGCCAGTGGCATCGGCGGTGCTGTCCAGGCCGGCGACGGTTCCCGGCGGCGGCGCGGCATGGATGTCGGCCTCGAGGTCGGCGGGGGGTACGTTCGACTAGGTTCCAGCGGCAGAGCGCCGTCGAGGCGGAAGTCAGGTGGGCGCCTGGCCGTTGTCGTCCGCGTGACCTCGGGCCCTCGGTCCGGCTCGTGATTGACTGGCACGCATGGCCCTGCTCCCGCGTCCGTTCACCCGGGTCCGCCGATGACCGCCGGGTCGCCCGCGGCCACCCGTCCGCGCAACCGCCGACAGCTCATCGTCGAGGCGGCGGGCCGGGTGTTCAGCGAGCGCGGCTACCACGCCGCGTCCATGGAGGAGATCGCCACCACCGTGGGCATCACCGCGGCGGCGCTGTACCGGCACTTCCCGAACAAGTACGCGCTGTTCGCCGAGTGCGCGAACGTCATGGTCGACCGGCTCGTCGCCGCGGTCGACGAGGTGCCACCCGAGGCGGCCCTGGCGGACCTGCTCGCCGCCGTCACCCGGGTCACCGTCGCTCATCGCGCTTCGGGCGGGCTGTACCGGTGGGAGGCGCGGTACCTCGAGCGGGCGGACCGCCGGGTCCTCAAGGGGAAGTTCGCGCACGTCGTCGAGCGGGTGACCGAGGTCGTGCGGCGCGAGCACCCGCTGCCGGACGAGCACCTGCGGGCCGCGGCGGCCCTCGGGGCGATCGCGTCGGTCACGATGCACCGCACTTCGATCGCCCCGCGCCGGGCCGAGGACCTGCTGCTGGAGTCGGCCTTGCGCGTGGTCGCGACCAGCCCGGCGGCGCCCGTCGGGAGCGCGCGAACCGTCGAGCTGCCCGTCCTGCCCGTGCCGCGCACCCGGCGCGCGGAGATCCTCGCCGCCGCCATCCCGCTGTTCGAACGGGACGGCTTCGCCAATGTCACCAACGGCCGGATCGCCGAGGCCGCGGGGCTGGTCCCGTCGACGATCTACCGCCACTTCCCGGGCAAGGCCGACATCCTGGCGGCGGCGTGCCTGCAGGCGGCGGGGCTGCTGTCCCAGGCGGTGGAGCAGAACCTGCACGGGGTGGCCGGCCCGCACGACGCCGTGGTCGCCCTGGCGGCGACGTACGTGGCCTACAGCTTCGAGCACACCGCCCTCACCAGCGTCGCCGACGCCGAGGTCGCCGGCCTGCCGGCCGCCTTGCAGCGCCCGTTGGCCGTCGCTCAGCGCGAGCACATCGCCATCTGGGAGCAGCAGTTGCGGCTGGCTCGTCCGGACCTCGACCCGCGCCAGACCCGGACCCTGGTGCACGCGGGGTTCGGCGTGGTGGTCGAGGCCGGCCGGAGACTGCGGTGGCAGGACAGCCCGGACCATCGCGGCGCCGTCACCGCTTTGGTCGTGGCTGCTCTGGGTCTCCCGGCGTGACGGCTCGCGGGCCGTCACGCCGTCGGACGCCCGGGTCAGGCGCCGGGCCGGTTCCCGGTCGGGATCACGATGGTGGTGCTGGCCGGTGAGGTCCCGTTGTTGAGGAACAGCATCGCCAGCGCGCGCACGAACTGGTCGAACATGTAGAACCCGACGGGCAGCACGGGCAGCAGCCCCTCGCGGAACGCGATGTAGGTGGGCCACCCGGTGCGGACCAGGGCGGCCGCCGCGTAGTCGCGGGGCAGGGAGAGCCAGTCGCCGATCTTGTCGTTCAGCACGTAGCGCACGAACTCGTTGAGGAATCCGCGGGTGACGCCGAGGTCGACCTGCGCGGTCAGGCCGAGCAAGTCCTTGGCCAGTGCCTTGCCCTCGGTCGTCGGGGCGAGGATCGGCGTGAGCGCGTACGCCGACTGCGCGTTCGCGTCGGCCCACGTCTTGGGGATGAACTCGTCCCGCACGCCGAGCAGGTGGATGGCGACCTGCCACATGTGCAGGAAGGCCTCCTCTTCCGCGGCCGTCATCGGGACCTTCCATTCGAGCAGCTTCCGGTGCACGAAGGTGCCCAGGCTGTGGAAGGTGACGAGGATGTCGCCGTTGCTGATCGGGATCTGCGTGTCCGTGGTGGCCTGCCAGTGCGCCGACTGCGGCAGCAGGTGACGCACCGCGGCGTGCACCAGCCGCGTCTTGTTGGCGGTGACGACGAACTGGCCGGTGGGCTCGTAGGCGGTCAGTTCGCTCAGGTCGTAGCCGAAGGTGAACGTCTTGGCCGCGCGGTCCTTCATGTTGGCGCCGCCCGCGGACCAGTAGACCGACGCGGCCTCCCGCGGGATCACCGTGCTCATGATGCCGCTGCCGAGGCCGTAGAGCATGAACAGGTAGGTGTCCTTGCGCCGGTTGAAGTCGGCGGCGAGCCGGAGCTTGGCGCGGTCGGCCCAGGCGGGCAGGTTCTTGGCCTGCTGAAGGTGGGTGGCGAGCGCGGCCGGCAGGCTGCCGGGCACCGGGTCGTTGTTGTTCGCCCACGACGCCAGCGCGGCGTTGACCGCCGGCACCTGGCCGTTGTCGAGAAGCGATGCCACCAGACCGTCGACTGGGTCGTCCCAGACCTGCCACGGGTCGGCTCCCGAGCCGGTGCCGGCCACCGAGCCGGTGGATGACCAGGCCCACGCGGGGGCGGCCGTGCTCGCCACACCGGCGAGCCCCAGGGCCGCGCCGAGGGACAAGACACTCCGCCTGCTGAGATTGCTCATTTACATACCTGCTTCCTTGGAGGCGTAACCGTGCATCTCTGCTGTCTGGCCTGGACTTGGTGGCACGTCGTCGTGCCCGAGCTTGTCTAGCCGTGCGATTTCTCGTTAACATATCGAAGTGGGGCGTCCCTCAGCAAGGCCCCTGACCGGCCTGAACCGGTTCGCAACGTCAGAGGAGTTCGTGTGACGACTGTCTTCCCGGCCAAGCGGCCGCTCTACGACGAGGACCACGAGCTCCTGCGGGACACGGTCCGCGCCTTCGTCGACAAGCACGCCGCGCCGCACGCCGAGCGGTGGAAGGCGGCGGGCAAAGTCGACCGCGAGCTCTTCCGGGAGGCCGCCCGCGCCGGCATCCTCGGCTTCTCCATCCCCGAGGAGTACGGCGGAGGCGGCATCACCGACTACCGCTTCAACGCCGTGATCGGTGAAGAGTTCTCGCGCAACCCGGTGTCGGACGGGCTCGCGTGCGTGGCGCTGTCCAACGACATCGTCGTGCCCTACTTCACCGATCTGACCGACGACGAGCAGAAGGCCCGCTGGCTGCCCGGGATCGCCGCCGGAGAGCTCGTCGTCGCGATCGCGATGACCGAGCCCGGAACCGGGAGCGACCTGGCGGGGATCAGCACCACCGCCGTCCGCGACGGGGACGACTACGTGGTCGACGGCAGCAAGGTCTTCATCTCCAACGGCCAGAACGCCGACCTCGTCGTCACCGCGGTCCGGACCGGCCAGGACCGCCACGGCGGGCTCAGCCTGCTCGTCATCGAGGCCGATCGCGCCGGGTTCTCCCGCGGCCGCAACCTCGAGAAGATCGGCCTGCACGCCCAGGACACCAGCGAGCTCTTCTTCGACGGTGTCCGGGTCCCTGCCGCCAACCTGCTCGGCGAGGAGGGGGCGGGCTTCCCCGGCCTGATGCGCAACCTGCCCCAGGAGCGGATCTCGATCGCCGCCAACGCCGTGGCGTCCTCGGAGGGTGTGCTGGAGCGCACCCTGGACTACGTCAAGCAGCGCACGGCGTTCGGCAAGCCGATCGGGTCGTTCCAGAACACGCGCTTCGAACTGGCGGAAATGGTCACCGCCGTGCGGGTGAGCCGCAGCTACATCGATGATCTGCTGACCAGGCATTCCCGCGGCGAACTGTCCGCTGTGGACGCCGCGGCGGCGAAGTTCTGGACCACGGAGCAGTACGTCGACATCGTCGGGCGGTGCCTGCAGTTGCACGGCGGTTACGGCTACATGCTCGAATACCGCATCGCGCACGACTACCTCGACTCGCGCATCTCCACCATCTACGGCGGCACCACGGAGATCATGAAGGAGATCGTCGGCCGCGATCTGGGCCTGTGAGGTCCGCTTCGGCCACCGGTGCCGAGTTCCCGGTGGACGGCGGCGACTCCCAGCTCTGACCCGGCTGCGTCACTCCTTGGGATGACCCGCCGGCGGATCTCCTCCTCCGGGAGAGCGACCGGTGACGCTCGAACAGGGCGACAACGAGTGACGATCCCGGGCGGCGTCCCTGACTGAATGGGTCTGGTACAGCCGTTGCCCCGCAACGGGAACCAGCTCAGGAGGACACCATGGGTCACCGATTCGCCGGACCGCACCTGCCCACCCGACGGGCGGGCGTGGCCGTGGCGGCCACGCTCACCGTCGCCGCCGCCCTGACGGCCTGCGCGGCCCCCGGTGACGCCGCGCCGCGGATCGTCAACGCCGCCGACAGCAGCCCGCAGGAGTTCGGCGGTGATCCGGCGACGCGGCAGCTGGCCGCGCTGATGCAGCAGGACCTCGACGCGGGCGTGCCGGGTGTGGTGGTGCGGGTGCGAACCGGTGACGGACGGACGCTTTCCCTCGCGAAGCAGGCCGCGTGGACCCGGGCCGACCACCGGCTCTCCGCCGACGACCAGTTCCGGATGGGGTCCAACACCAAGACCATGGTCGGGGTGCTGGTGCTGCAGCTGGTCGCCGAGCACCGGCTGTCGCTGTCGGACCCGGTGGAGAAGTGGCTGCCGGGCCTGGTGCCGGGCGGGCGGAGCATCACGCTGCGGATGCTGCTGAACCACACCAGCGGCCTGTTCGACTACATCAACGACCCCACCGTCCTGGCCCGGGAGATCGGGGCGGATCCGTCGCCGGTGACGCCGCGGGAGCTGCTGGCCGTCGCGGCGCAGTACCCGCCGGCGTCCGCGCCGGGCGCCCGGTACGGCTACAGCAACACGAACTACGTGGCGCTGGGCCTGGTGCTGGAGAAGGCGACCCACCAACACTTGGCGACCCTGCTGCAGCAGCGCATCATCGAGCCGCTGCGCCTGCACGACACCTACTTCGCCGCCGACGGCCGGTCGCGCGACGGCGCGAAGCTGGCCGCCGCCTACGAGCCGGACGCCGAGCACCTCGCGCCGCTGCTGCCGCCGGGCGCCCCCGAAGGCACCTCGTTCGCCGGCCCGGCCCGGGGCGAGCACGTGCTGGTGACTTCGGTCAACCCGGCCTGGAGCTGGGCCGCCGCGGCCGTCGTGTCGACCCCGGCCGACGAACAGCGGTTCCTGCGGGCGCTGGCCTCCGGTGCCCTGCTGCCCCCGGCGCAGCTGGCCGAGATGAAGAAGACCGTGGCCGAGACCCCCGGTGACCCGAACAGCTCGCGGTACGGGCTCGGCATCGAGGAGTACCGCAGCCCGTGCGGACCGGTGTGGGGACACACGGGCGGGATGGCGGGCTACTCCAGCCAGAACTACACCGACGCGACCGGCGAGCGCGCGGTCAGTGTGGTGACCACGACGCTGTTCGGGCTGCACGCCCCGGCGACGGGCGCCGCGGACCAGAAGGTGGTCGACGCCGCGATCTGCACGATGCTGGGCAAGCCCGTCCCGGCCGGCTCCCGCTGACCCGGCAGCCGATCTCGTTCGAAGGAGTGACGATGCCCGGACCGGACCTCGTTACAGTCGGCGGAATGACGCAAGCCGCGAGCCACCGGCGTACCGGGTGGCGCCTCCGTGCCGCCGACGCCGGGCTCGTCGTCCTGACCGTGTGCCCGCCGTTGCTGCTGCAGCCCAGCGCAGACGGCTCGGCGCGGGCCTGGTGGTTGCTGGCCGCCTTCGAGGTGGTGGCGGCGGTGGCCCTGCTGGTGCGGCGCCGGTGGCCGCTGACCGCGTTCCTGGTCCTCACCGGCGCACTGGTGGCCGCGGTCACCGGGGGCGCGGCCGCGGGCACGAAGCTGACCCCGCTGGTCTGCTTGTCGCTCGCGGTCGCGCTGTACGGCGTCGGCAGCCTCTGCGAGAGCTGGCGGCGCGCGGCGCTGACCGCGCTCGGCGGCAGCGCGCTGGTCGCCGCCGGGGTGTGGATCAACCACCTGACCACCACCGCCGGCGCCTTCCGCGGCGGCGCGGACGTGGTAGCCATCCTCGCCCCGATGCCGCTGGCCTGGGCCACCGGCTTCGCCGCGCGCAACCACCGTGCGCACCTCGCCGCCACCGAGCGGCGCGTCGAAGACGTCGTGCGGGAGCAGCGGTTGCGTGAACACCAGGCCGCGCAACGGGAACGGGTGCGGATCGCCGGCGAAATGCACGACGTGGTCGCGCATTCGCTGACGCTGCTCGTGGTGCAGGCGGAGACCCTGCGCGCTCGCCGTGACGAGCTGCCGGACTGGGCCCGCGTCCAGGCCGACGGCCTCGCCGGCGCGGGCAGGCAGGCCGGCGGCGAACTGCGCGACCTGCTGCGGATCCTGCGGGACCCCGACGACCCGGCGCCCCTGAACCCGGTGCCCGGCGCCGGTGAGCTGCCCGGCCTGCTGGAGCGCAGCCGAGCCGCCGGCACGCCCGTCGACGCGCGGATCGAGGCCGACGTGGCCGCACTTGCGCGTCCGGCGCAGCTCGCCGTCTACCGCATCGTGCAGGAATCGCTCACCAACGCGCGCCGCCACTCGCCGGGAGCGCCGGTGCACATCACCATCGCCGAGGACGCCGGGTCGGTGCGCTGCGAGATCGTCAACGCGCGACCGGCCGAGCCCGGCGAGCCGAGCTGGGGCACCGGGCTCGGGCTGCTCAGCATGCGCGAGCGCGTGGACGTCCTGGGCGGCGAGCTGCGCACCGGGCCCACCGCCGACGGTGGCTTCCGGGTGGTGGCCACGCTGCCGCCGGGTGCGGTGGCACCGGCCACAGTGGACAGGGTGGACACAATGGACCCAGTGGACGCCGCCGGTGCCTGAGCCGATCACCGTGCTCGTCGTCGACGACGAGCGGATCATCCGCGATGGCCTGGCCGCGATCCTCGGCAGCCAGGAAGGGATCACTGTGACCGGCACGGCCGGCGACGGGGAAGAAGCCGTCGAGGTGTGCGGCCGGCGGAAACCCGACGTCGTGCTGCTGGACATCCGGATGCCGCGCCGGGACGGGTTGTGGGCCCTGGCCGAGCTGGGCCGGCGCCGGTTGCTGGGACCCGGCCGCACCCGGGCGCTCATGCTGACCACGTTCGACGTCGACGAGTACGTCGACCAGGCGCTCGCCGCCGGCGCGACGGGCTTCCTGCTGAAGAACAGCTCCTACGAGGAACTGACCGCCGCGGTGCGCGCCGCGGCCGCCGGGCACAGCACGCTGAGCCCCGCGGTCACCCAGCGGATCATCGCGAGCCACCTCACCACCCGGCGGTCCCCGGACCACGCCGAGCTGGCCCGCCTGGCCGGCCTCACCCCGCGAGAACGCGACGTCCTGCGCCTGGTGGGCGAAGGCCTGAGCAACGCGGAGATCGCCGACCGGCTCGTGGTCAGCCTGCACACGGTGAAGACGCACGTCAGCCGCATGCTCACCAAGACCGGCTGCCAGAGCCGCGCGCAGGCGGCGTTGCTGGCCCGAGAGACGTTGAGCTGATCAGGGTGCGGATCGCGAGACGGAGGCGGCCGGGGTGAAGCGTTCCGCGAACCGGGACGTGAAGAGGTCGGCTCCCTTGCGCTGGATGACGGTTTCCAGCGGGGCCGCGATGGCGCTGCCTTCGGGGCCGGGGAGCTGGCCCACGCCGGCGCGGGTGCCCAACGGCAGGAGGATCCGCGGAACCGATCCCGGCTCGTACACGGCCGCGGGCTGCTCGCCCCGGAGCTGGGCCCGGATGTTCTCGACGACGACCGGCGCCTGCGTCTGCGCGTGGGTGGCCATCTTGGCGTCGGGCAGGTCGGCGATGTCGCCGAGCGCGTAGACGGTCCGGTAGCCGGCCACGTTCAGGTGGCCGTCGACCGGAACCGTGCGACGCTCGGTGAGCCCGACGAGGGCGCCGTCCTCCAGGTAGCCCGTGTTGACCCGTGAGCCGAAGCTGCGGAACCAGATGTCGGCGGTGATCGGCTCCCCGGTGGCCGTCCGCACCGTGAAGGTCGTCTCCGTCGCGGGCTCGACGGGCGGCGGGGTGGTCAGGGACGTGCCGAGACGCAGCTCCACCTTCAGCTCCTCGAGCTGGCGCCGGAGATCGTCGCGCACCTCGGGGTGGAAGCCGGGCAGAAGGTCGGCCGACGGATCGACGATGGCGATGTGCTTGTCCGGCCACACTTCGCGGATCTCGCCCGCCAGCTCGAGCCCGACCGGGCCCGCCCCCAGGATCAGCACCCGTCCGGCGCGCGCGAGCTGGTCGTTCGTGGCGTGCAGATCCGCCACGGCCTGGGCCGCACTGGTGGTGGCGTGCCGGGGGTGCGCCGGGTAGGAGTGGCTCGACCCGGTGGCCAGGACGAGGTAGTCGGCGGCAACGCGGCCGCCGGCGGCCAGGGTGACGCCGGTCGCGTCGGCCGACGTCACGGTGTCCCGGAGCACGTCGCCGTGTTCGAGCAGGGTCCGGTAGGCGAAGAACGGGTTGTGCGCCCAGCCGGGACGCGCCAACGCCCGCAGCGAACCCGAAAAGTTGACGAACGCGTCCCGGGGATCGATCAGGGTGACCTTCGCGTCGCCGTCCAAGGACTGCGCGACGAGGGTGCCGGCATAGCCACCTCCGACGACCACGACTGCTGAGCTCATGTGCTGCACCTTCCACCGAACTAGAGTTGACGTGACAACTCTAGCAGAAGAGTTGCCGTGTCAACTCGGTTGGTAGGATGCCCGCATGGCCGATGCCGCGTCCTTGTCTCCGGAGGAATGGGCGTTCTGGGACGCGTGGATGCGGGCCCAGCGCCTGCTGGCCGGCGAGGTCGACCGGGTCTTGCAGCGCGACTTCGGTATCTCCAAGGCCGAGTTCAGCATTCTCGTGACCCTGCAAGGAGTTCCCGATCGACGGATGCGGGTCACCGAGCTGGCCGGCTCGCTCGGCTGGGAGAAGAGCCGCGTCGCGCACCAGCTGACGCGGATGGAGCGCCGCGGGCTGCTCGAGCGAAGCGAAGCGGGCGCGGCCGGCCGCCGGACCGGCATCGCGCTGACGCCGTCGGGCGAGGAGGCGGTCGAGCGCGCGATCCGCGGGCACGCACGCACGATCCGCCGCCTCGCCTTCGATCGGCTCACCCCCGAGCAGGCCGCGGCGATCGGAGCTTGGAGCACCGGCCTGATCGAGCACCTCACGGCGGCCTCGTCCGAGCCCGGCGAATCCTGAGAATCCGCGTCTCCCGCGCTGCCTTCAGTCGCGGTGGCGGTCCAGGGAGAGCAGGTCGGCCAGCCCGAAGACCGGTCCCGCGGCGGGCAGGGTCGGCCGCCAGCCCGGTTCCTGGCTCAGCCGGGTCGGCGCGCAGCAGTCCGATCAGGACTTCCGCGACGATGCGGCCGCCGACCGGGCCGAGGCGGTCGCCGTCCCCGTAGTGCCGGGCTTCGGCGAGGATGTAGCTCCACAATGGAGTGCCGTGCGGCCGGAAGTGCGTGGGCAACGGGGGCACGCCGAGGTGGCGGGCGACGGTCTCGCCGCTGGGCAGGCCGGTGAGCTCGCCGCGGAGGAGGTCGCGGACCGCGAGTGAACGGTGGGCGGGCAGGTCGACGGCTCCGGTGATCTGCTCGGGCAGGGCGATGAGGCTCGAGGGGAGCCGGCCGTCGATGCGTTTCGCCCGTTGCGCCGGCGGGTGGCCGGGCAGGTCGAAGAGCAGCGCGAGATCGACGCGCCGGCCGGCGGGCACCGGCCGGAACCCGACGAGGTCGGGGAAGAGCGGCAGTTCGGGGCCGCCGCGGACGAGCCGGTAGGTGTGGCGGATCTGGCTGTGGCCGTAGCGGAAGGCCGCGTGGGAGAACTCCAGCGGGATGCGGGCCTGCCCCGGCGGCGGCGCGTACCACCGGCCGCCCGTCGCGAGCACCTGCTCGACCAGGGGCGGCCCGACGAGCCTCGGCAGGAAGTCGTGGACCACGATCCACTGGTGGTGTCAGGTGAGCGCCCGCCGCGCCTGGTCGAAAACCTCGGTCACGCCGTCGTCCCGCAGCAGATCCACGATGCGGTTGTGCGCCCGCAGCATCGCGGCGTGCAGGGTCAGCGCGAACAGGTGCGAGTCGTTGCGCGGGTCGCCGATCAGCGCCACGCCCTGCCGGTTCCGCGGCACGTCGCCACCGTCGGGGCGGCCGAGCAGGAACTTCGCCGGATCCCCGCTGTCGTAGAGGAACGGCGAACCGACCGGACCATCGGAGTAGAGCATCTCCAGGTCGAGCTTCGGCTCTCGGGCGTTGCGAAGCGCTCCCGGGCGCAAGCCGCTGGTGATGGATGAGCGGTCCGCGGTGATGTCGTGGGCGATCAGCTGCCCGAAGAACGGCCACCCGGCGGACCCGGTCGCGTCGTCGCCCGGCCCGAGTGCCGCCGCGTCGCAGATCCCGCCGTGGCCGCCCACGTCCGCCGGCAGTCCCGGGTCGGTGACCAGTGGGGCGAGGCCGGGGAACATGCGCCCGTACCGGCCCGGCGCGGTAGGGGAAGGGTGCCCCGCCTCAGCGGTTGCCACCACGCTCGTCACGGCAAAACCTCCTGTCCGCCGGGCATCCTCGCGATCCCGGCGCCAGTGAAGACAAGCCGGTCCCGCGGTGTGTGACAGCCCCGCGAGTCACAAATCGCCCGGCTGTCCGGTCCTAGCGGGCGTACCCGTTCGTCGAGGAGGTTCTTCCATGTCGTTGACCGTGCTCCAGGAAGCGAAACCGCCCTTCATCCCGGAGGGGGCGCACGCGATGACCATCGTCATCGAGTACCCGCCGGGCGACCCCGGCACCCCGCCGCACCGCCACCCCGGACCGGCTTTCGGCTACGTGCTGGAGGGCGAGATGGTGTTCGAGCTCGAAGGCGAGCCGCCGCGCGTGGTGCGTGCCGGGGAGGCGTTCTGGGAGCCGGGCGGCGACGTCATCCACTACCAGGACGGCAACAACCGCGACGACGTCCCGGTGCGGTTCACCGTCACCATGCTCTGCGAACCGGGCAAGCCGATGGTCGACCTCGTGGCCGAGGACGAGCTCCGGGCGAAGGGCTGGTCGAGGAAATGACAGAGACCGGGCCCGCACGGCCGGCGCGGTGCGGGCCCGGTCAACCGCGGTGCCAGCCGCCCAGCTTGGCCGGGTTGAGCACGATCCAGAGCGCGGTGACCTTGGCCCCGGCCGTCTCGGCACCGACCACCGCGACGGCGCGGGACCCGCGGCGCAGGGCGAGTCCGGCGCGGCCGTTCACGGACTCGACGGTCAGCTCGGTACCCGCTCGGCCGCACAGCCACGTCACGACCATCCGGGCGACGTCCGCCGCACCGTGCGCGGGCCCGTCCGGGCCGGGCACCAGCCCGCCGCCGTCACCCGTGGCGACGGCCTCGGCGTCCAGGACGGCCGCGAGTGCGGTGACGTCTCCGCGCCGGCAGGCCTCGGCGAACCTGCGGACGACCCGGTCATGCCGGTCGAGCACGTTCGGTCCCCACGGACACCGCCTGGTTCTTCCCGGGGTTGACCAGCCACAGGACCTGATCGATGCCTTCGGTGGTGGCGCCGACCGTGAGCAGGCCGTACCGGGCACCGTCCCGGCGCAGCACCGCGGACGTCTGCCCGTTCGTGATCGCCCACCGCACGTCGACGCCGTCCCAGAACCAGGTGGAGATCGCTTTCAGGAACTTCGCCACCCGCGCCGCGCCGACGACCGGCGTGCGGGCGACCCCCTTCCGGCCGTTGCCGTCGGACAGGCTGGTCACGTCCGGCGTGAAGAGCCGTTCCAACGCGGTCAGGTCGCCCGACCGGGCGGCGGCGAGGAACGCGGTCAGCAGCTCCCGCTGCTCGGCCGCGGTCACCGGTGCGCGCCGTTCGCTCGCGATGTGCTTGCGGGCCCGGCTGACCAGCTGACGCACCGCGGGTTCGCTCGAAGACAGGATCTCGGCGATCTGTGCGTAGGAGTAGTCGAAGGCTTCCCGCAGCACGTAGGCCGCGCGTTCGCCGGGGGTGAGCTTCTCCATCAGCAGCAGGGCCGCGAACTCCAGCGCTTCACCGCGCTCGGCGCCCAGGTACGGGTCCGCGCCGGTGTCGACCGGTTCGGGCAGCCACGGCCCGATGTAGGTCTCCCGCCGCTTGCGCGCCGATTGGAGGACGTTGATGGCCAGCCGGGTGGTCGTGGTCGCCAGGAAGGCCTCCGGGTTGTCCACTGTGGACCGGTCGTACGCCTGCCACCGCAGCCAGACGTCCTGCAGGAGGTCCTCGGCCTCGGTGACGCTGCTGAGCATGCGGTAGGCGATCCCGAACAGGCGCGGCCGCACCCGCGTGAACGCCGCCGTGGCGGCCTCGAGATCGGCACTCACCCCGGATTCCGCCACCTCGGGCGTCACTTCGCCGGCGGCGGGTTCAGCGGGAGCCAGTCGGCGAACCGGGTGGCGGACAGCCGCGCGTCCGGACCGGGCAGGAGCATGTCCTTGTCCAGCAGGGCACCGAAGTAGCGCGCGTCCGGGTCGGTGACGACCTCGCGGGGGTCACCGCGGAAGGCCAGCCCGGTGCGGATCAGCTCGTCGAACCCGAACTGCTCGGGACCGGCCACCTCGACGGTGCCGTTCAGCGGTGTGCCGACCGCGGCCCGGCCGACCGCGGCGGCCACGTCTTCGGCGGCCATGGGCTGGATGCGGGCGTCCGGCAGGCGCACGGTGTTCCCCTCGGTCGCCGCCTGGGCGATGCTGCCCACGAACTCGAAGAACTGCGTGGCGTGCACGATCGAGCAGGGCCGTCCGGACTCCCTGATGAGCTTTTCCTGCGCGATCTTCGCGCGGAAGTAACCGCTCTCGGTGAGCCGCTCGGTGCCGACGACCGACAACGCCACGTGGTGCCCCACCCCCGCCTCCTTCCCGGCGGCGAGGAGGTTTCCGGTGGAGGTGCGGAAGAAGTCCAGCACGGCGTCGTCGGCGAACGAGGGTGAGTTCGAAACGTCGACGAGGACCTCGGCGCCGTCCAGGACCTCGGCCAGCCCTTCGCCGGTCAGGGTGTTCACGCCCGTGTCGGGTGAGGCGGGGATCGCTTCGTGGCCGTGCCCGGCCAGGTTCCGGACGAGTTTCGAGCCGATCAGCCCGCTGCCACCGATCACGACGATCTTCATGAGGTGCCTTCTCCTCCCGCGTCCCGGCCGCTCCGGGAACGTCGTTCGCCAGTCAAGACAGGACAGCCCGCCGGTTTGTGACAAGCCCGATGTCACAAACCGCGGTGGCGTCCGGTCCTGGGTGACGACACTCGATCCGACGAACCGAGGAAACGCATGGACACCAGTGGCGCCCACGCCATCGACACGATCGACGATCTCCGTCGCCACCTGCAGTGGGCGATCGAGCTCGAGCACGCGACGATTCCCCCGTACCTGTGCGCGCTGTACTCCCTCGACCCGGCCCGCAACCCCGAAGCCGCCCAGGTCGTGGGCACGGTCCTCGCCGAGGAGATGATCCACCTCGCGCTGGCCGCGAACCTGCTCAACGCCGTCGGCGGCTCGCCCAAGCTCGACACGCCGGAGCTGCTGCCGCCGTACCCGCACCCGCTGCCGCACGGCGACCGGTCCGTGCACGTCCACCTGGTGCCGTTCGGCCCCGAAGCCCTCGAGCTGTTCCTGCGCATCGAGCAGCCCGCGTCGGCGGACGCGCCGCCGCAGACCGACGAGTACCGCACGATCGGCCAGTTCTACGCCGCCATCGAGGCCGGCTTGCGCACCCTGTGCGACGAGCTGGGCGAGGAGCGGGTGTTCAGCGGCGACCCGGCCCGGCAGATCGGCGAGCTGCACCTTCGGGGCGGGGGCGGCGAGGTGCTGCCGGTCCACGACCTGAAGTCGGCACTGGCCGCGCTGGACGAGGTCGTCGAACAGGGCGAGGGCGCCGCGCGCACCGACGTGTGGGACGGCGATCGCGACGTCTTCCACCCCGAGCGGGAAGAGGTCGCGCACTACTACCGGTTCCAGGAGCTGCGGCTCGGCCGCCGCTACCGGACCGGCGACACCCCGAGCTCCGGGCCGACCGGCGAGGAGATCGCGGTCGACTTCACCGGCGTGCTGCCGATGCGGCCCGACCCGAGGACCGCCGACCACCCGGAAGGCAGCCCCGTCCGCGTCGCCCAGGAGGAGTTCAACCAGACGTACAGCCTGCTGCTCTACCAGCTGGAAGAGGCCTTCAACGGCGATCCGGGCCAGCTGCAGGACGCCCTCGGCACGATGTTCGGGTTGCGCAACCAGGCGATGGCGTTGATGAAGATGCCGACCGGCGACGGGACGACGACCGCGGGTCCGACCTTCGAGTGCGTGCCACCCGAGCGTCGCAACTGAGGCGGGGAGAACGATGAACAAGCCGGACGACGAGTTCCTGCCCGGGCTCGAGGCAGAGGTGGCGGCGGAGCTGGACATCGCCGAGTCGAGCCATCCCGAGGACGCCGCCCGCACGGCGGTTTCGGAATGGCGGTTCGACCCCGCCGAAGCCCAGATCTACGAGGTCAACCTCCGGGGTCTGCTCGACGCGGTCGAAGCGGTCGAGGAGACGGAAAGGGGGAACCGGTAGCTCCGCGAGCACACCGACTCGCTCAGGACCCGCTGCCCTGGAACGGAGTTCAGACACCCGCCAGGAGCCCCAAAAGCCGCGCTACCTCGTCGCGCATCCGGTCGCGGCCGGGGGAGAGGTAGCGGCGGGGGTCGGTCAGGCTCTCCCCCTCTGCGAGCGTCGCGCGGACCGCGCCGGTCAGGACCTGGTTGAGGCGGGTGCCGACGTTGACCTTGCGGATGCCGCGCTCGACCGCCCGCCGGACGCCGTCGTCGGGTACTCCGGACGAGCCGTGCAGGACCAGCGGCACGGGCACGGCGGCGGCGAGGCGGCTGATGAGCTCGTCGTCCAGTACCGCGTCGCGGCCGGCCATCGCGTGCGACGACCCGACGGCCACCGCGAGCGAGTCGACGCCGGTCGCGGCGACGAACGCCGCCGCTTCGGCCGGCGCGGTCCGGACGCCCGGTGCGTGCGCGCCGTCCTTGCCGCCGATCTCGCCGAGCTCGGCCTCCACCCAGCAGCCCGCGGCGTGGCACCGCTCGGTGACCGCCCGGGTCCGCGTCACGTTCTCCGCGTAGGCCGAGCTCGCCGCGTCGAACATGATCGACCGGATGCCCAGCGCGAGACCCTGGTCGACCAGGGCTTCGTCCTCGATGTGGTCGAGGTGGACCAGCACCGGCACCGCGGCGGCGCCGGCCATGCTGAGGCACGCCGTGGCGAACGGGTCGAGGGAGCCGTGGTACCGGACGGCGTTCTGGGAGATCTGCAGGATGACGGGGAGACCGGCCTGCTCGGCGCCCGCCACGATGGCCTCCGCGTGCTCCAGGAGGATCGCGTTGAACGCCCCGACCGCCCCGCCCTTCTCTCGCAGGCCGGCGAAGATGGTCTCGGCGTCGGTGTTCACGCGGTCTCCTTCACGGCGAGGGCACCGAGCCAGCCGGCTCGTGCCTCGAGATCGACTTCGCCCGCGACGGGGCGCAGGACAGCGGCGGCCGACGTCGCGACGACGTCGGCCAGCGCGGCCGGCCAGTCCACTTCGGACACGGCACCGGCGGCCGCGAGGTGGCGGGCGAGCGCGGCGGCGGCCGCGTCGCCGGCCCCGGTGGGGTTGCCGATGACCCGCTCGACCGGCCGGACGCCGAACTCGTGGCCGGCGGTCACCGCGATCACGCCCTCTTCGCCGAGCGTGGCGACCACGGCGGCGGCGCCGTCCCGGACCAGCTGCCGGCCGGCCGCGACGACCTCGCCGGGATCGTGAAGGCGCTTTCCGGCCAGCTCGGACAGCTCTTCGAGATTGGGTACGAGCACACTCGGGGTCTTCGCCACGGCGCGCAGGGCGGCGCCGGAGACGTCGGCCACCACCGGGATCCCGGCCTCGGCGCAGAGCACCGCCAGCCGGGCGGGTGTCTCGTCGCCGAGCCCGGGCGGCACGCTCCCGGCGACGACCACCGCGCCCACGCCGGCCACCAGCTCGGCGCGGAAGGCCGCCATGACCTCGTCCCGGATTCCGGCCGCCACGGCCGGACCGCGCTCCTGCAAGCTCGTCGTGACGCCGTCGTCCTCCACCACCGCCACGGTCCGGCGGACCGCGTCCAGCGCCGGGACCAGGTGGTGGGGGAGGCCGAGCCGGTCGAGACCGGCCCGGAACTCGTCCGGCTCGGTCCGTCCGGTCAACGCCAGCACGAGGCTGTCGCTGCCCAGGTGCCGGGCCACCGCGGCGACGTTCACGCCCTTGCCGCCGGCGCGGCTGCGCACGTTCGCCACGCGGACGGTCTCGCCGACCGCCAGCCCGGCGACCCGGTAGGTGACGTCGATCGCGGGGTTGAGGGTGACGGTGAGGATCTTCCGGTGCCCGGGGGACATCTTGTCGGCGATCCGGATCCGCGTGCTCACGACGCGGCTTCCCGCCGATCGGCCGGCGTGGCTCCGGGCAGCTGCGCGGCCGGCTCTTCGCCGCTCTTCTCCGTGCTGTAGACCATGAGCGACGAGCCCACGAGGGCGAGCACGATGCCGGCGACCTGGAAACCGGTCGGCAGGGTCCGGAAGATGATCAGCGAGAGCACGATGGTCAGCACGGGCGCCAGCGCATTGGTGATCGGCGCGACGATCGTGGCCTTGCCCCGGCTCATGGCCATCACGAGGAACAGCGCGCCCACGGCGTTGAGCAGCTGCGTGATCGCGGTCAGGGCGGGAGCCTGCCACGGGAACGACAGGGGAAGACCGCCCATCATGATGATCGCGACCGGGATCAGCAGGAGCCCGCTGACGGTCATCCAGCCGAAGGTCGTCGCGTCGTTGACCCCGACGACGGCGGCCTTGCGCATGAAGTACGCCTGGACGCCCCAGGCGACGCAGACTCCGATCGCGAGCCACAGGTAGGTTCCGCCGGCCTCTTGCGAGTCGCCCGAAGACACCGAGAACAGGACGATGGCGACCAGGGCGAGGGCGACGCCGATCCAGCTGAGTGCGGTGAGCCGTTCGCGCAGGGCCGCGAAGGCCATCAAGACGGTGATCGCCGGGGAGAGCGCCACGATCGGGAAGATGATGTAGGCCGGCCCGATGGTGAGCGCCTTGAACAGCACCAGCTGCCCGCCGGCGCCGGTCAGGCCGATCAGCAGGCCGTAGACCGCGGCGATCGGGCGGCGGTCGATCTTCTGCCCGCGCAGGGAGAAGTACGCGGGGATGAGCATGGTGATCGACCAGATGACGTAGACCATCGGGTCGGGGTAGCCGTAGCGGGAGGTGGGCAGGCTGGAGAACGCGCCCCAGACACCCCAGAACAGGACCAGCAAGCCGGCGTAGGGAATCCAGGCGGCGCGGCGCGTCGATGCGGTCATGACAACCCCTCCAAGGTGGGGACGGCGGAAATCCGGTCGAGCGGGATGGAGTGGCCCGCCAGCCGGGCGGCGTAGACGGCCGCGCCGACGTGCGGAGGCAGCAGGGGCTCTCGCAGTTCGTAGCCGTGGCTGCCGTGCTCGAGCGCTTCGCGGAAGGAACCCAGGAGGTGGGCCGAGCCGAACATGCCGCCGGAGTAGGAGACCGGCACGGTCCGGTCCGGTTCGAACCCCAGCGCGGCGGCACCGGCTTCGACGTGGAGGGCGAGCTCCCGCCCGGCGCGCCCGAGGATGACGGCCGCGGTGGGGTCACCCGCTTCCGCGGCGCGCGTGACGACCTTGCTGAGGTCCGCGATCCTCCCGCGGTCCCCGTGCCACCGATTCATGACGATGTCGATGGCGTCGAGGTCGGTGGTCAGGCCGAGCGCCCGGCGCATCTCTTCGGCCAGCGCGCTCGGCGGCTGGCGCCCGTCGCTCATCCGGGAGAACGCGCCGAGACCCTGGACCGCCACCCAGTAGCCGGACCCTTCGTCGCCGAACAGCTCGCTCCAGCCGCCGGCCCGCCACTGCCGGCCCCGGTGTTCCCCGTAGGCGATGGACCCGGTCCCCGCGACGACGTTGATCCCGTCCGCGCCACCGAGGGAGGCCGCCCAGCCGCAGATCATGTCGTTGCCGCACGCGTAACCGACGTCGCCCAGGATGCGGCGGGGGAGCGCGTCGAGCACGGGGACGTCGGCGGAAACCTCGCCGTAGCAAGGAATGCCGAAGAAGGCGTAGGAGAGTGCGGCGACGTCGATGCCCGCGGTGGCGCAGACTTCGCCGATTCCCTGGCGCAGCAACGGCTCGACGATGTCGATGCCCTGCTGCAGGTAGTAGAGGCCGGCCGTGCGCGCTTCCGCGACGATGCGTCCCCCCGCGTCGATCAGGCAAAAGGCGGTCTTCGTCCCGCCGCCGTCCACACCGAGGAACATGGCTCAGCCCTTCGCCGGGTTCGGGAACTCGTGGATGACGACGCCGCGGACCACGCGGTTGACTTCGCCGCCGGGGAACGGGTTGTCGGGGGTCAGGCCCTGCGCGAGCGAACACGCCAAGGCGATCGACTGCGCCGGGATGGCGGCCACGATGGCTCGCAGGGCGCCCGGCAGGTGCGCGATCCCCGGGATCGGCCACTCACCGGCGCCGGCCGGGGCGTCGCCGTCCGAGCCGATCACCAGCACTCGCCCAGCCCCCAGGGATTCCACGAGCTCGCGCGTGATGTCGTCGTCGTAGCGGCGGGTGTACGGATCGCCGGACGGGAAGATGATCGCGACGGTCCGTTCGTCGAGGACCGACTTGGGACCGTGCCGGAAGCCCAGCGGGGTGTCGGCGACCGCGACGACCGCACCCGCGGTGAGTTCGAGGCACTTCAGCGCGGCTTCGCGGGCCAGTCCCTTGAACGCGCCGGAGCCGAGGTAGACCAGCCGGGCCGGCTCGGTGGCGGCGACTGCTTCCGCGCGGCTCGCCGCGGTGTCCAGGACGGCGGAAGCCGCCCGGGCCGCGCCTGCCACGTCGACCTCGAGGCCCAGGGCGAGCAGGGCGGCCAAGGTCATCCCGGTGAACGACGACGTCATGGCGAAGCCGCGGTCGTTCAGCTGCTCGGGAAGCGTCAGCACGACGGCGTTCTTGGCCTCGGCCCAGCGGCGGGCGAGCGCGCCGGAGGCGTTGCAGGTGATGACGATGTGGTGCAGCGCGGGAGTGAGCCGCTGCAGCAGTTCGGCCGCGGCGATCGACTCGGGGCTGTCGCCGCTGCGCGCGAACGACACCAGCAGCACCGGCCGGTCGTCGACGACCACGGAGTGCGGGTCGGCGACGATGTCCGTCGTCGCGATCGGCTCGATCGGCCGGCCGAGGTGCCGGGCGAGGTCGGGGGCCACGACTTCGCCGATGTAGGCGGAGGTCCCCGCGCCGGTCAGGACGATCCGGGTCCGCGGGTCGACGAGCGCGTCGCCGAGCAGGCGGTCGATGTCGGCCCGCGCGGCGGCGACGGTCCGCGCCACCTCGGGCCACGTACCGGGTTGCTGCCGGATCTCGCCGGCGGTGCGGCTCTCGCCCGGCTGCTCTTGGTGCACTGACACCCACATCACCTTTCGGGTCATGGCCGGTTCGGCCGGCTCCGCCATGCGGTCCGCTCTTGGTACGTCGTGCCGTGTCCGGTGAGCAAGAGTTGTCGCGCAAACGAGCATCGCGGATGTTCGTTTGCCGCGTCGCCGCTGGTGAGTTGGCGGATAGATGCACGAAAGTGTTCGATACAGTCGTATAGTGTGCAAGTATGAGCCTTGCCGATGTCGTCGATCCGCCGGGAGAAGGGCGGCCCCGGCGGCGCGCGTCCCGGTCCGAACGGATGGCGGAGATGGTCCGCGAACTGGGCGAAACGGGCCGCCTGCGAGTCGGTGAGCTCGCGCGCCGGTTCGGCGTCTCCGAGGCCACGCTGCGCCGGGACCTGACCGCGTTGGAGGAGCAGCGGCTGCTGACCCGGACCCACGGCGGCGCGCTGGCCCAGGGGGTGGCCTACGAGCTGCCGGTCCGGTACCGGGAAGGCCGGTCGAGGGACGCGAAACGGGCGATCGCCCGGCAGGCGGTGCGCAGGCTGCCCACGGGCCCGCACGTGATCGCGCTGACCGGCGGGACGACCACGGGCGAGCTGGCGAGGGAGCTGCCGGACCGCGCGGATCTCACGGTGGTGACCAACGCGCTGAACACGGCCATGGAGATCGTGCTGCGGCCCCGGGTGAAGCTCGTCGTGGTCGGCGGCGTCTCCCGGCCGCGGTCCTACGAGCTCGTCGGCCCGTGGGCGGAGCAGGTGCTGGCGTCGATCAACATCGGCACGGCCTTCATCGGGGTCGACGGCATCGACGCGGCGGGCGGCATCACCACCCACGACGAAAACGAGGCGAGAACGAACCGCGCGATGCTCGGCCGCGCGCAACGGGTGATCGTCATCGCGGACGGCAGCAAGCTCGGCAAGCGAACACTGGCGCGGATCGGCGACATCACCGAGGTCGACGAGCTGATCACGGACTCATCGGCCGACGCGGCCGGCGTGGCGGCGATCCGGGCGGGGGGAGTGCGGGTGACGGTCGTGGACGTGCCCGCGCAGGGGGAGAACCGCCGATCGATCGCGTGAGACGGGCTCGGCGCGGTGGCAATCCACTGTGGACTGACGGCGGGTGCCGCACTTCGCAGTGCGGCACCCGCGTCGCAGGTGTGCCGGTTCCCGGCACGGGAGAGCGTCAAGAAAGCCCGGCGACCTCCCCGTCCGTCAACGCCTTGCCGACCACGCCGACGTCGTCGACCGCGCCGGGCCAGAAGTCGACGTTGCGGCCGTCGTACTTGGCCCGCCCGACCGTGAACGCGCCGGTGCTGACCGACGCCGGTCCGGCCGGGGCCGTCGCGACCTTCACGCCGTCCACGTAGAGGCGGATCTCGTTGCCCGCCCGGACACCCGTCAGCTCGTACCAGCGGCCGACCTCCGGCACGACCTCGTACCGGGCCCGGTTGCCGCCGGGCGTGCTGAACGCGAACGCGCCCTGCCCGTACTGCAGGTAGAACGGGCTCTCCCGCTCCCGGCCGTCCTGGCTCACCGCGGTCGCGTAGTTGCCGGGCAGCTCGTCGAGCCGCACCTTCGCGGACACGGTGTAGTCACCGGTCGTGTCGACGACCGGCCCGTAGGTGTCGGCGGAGCCGCCGCTGAACTGCAGCGCGCCGTCCTTGAACGCGGCGCCGGTCGGGGTGAGCGTCAGCGGGTTCTTGCCGCCGCTCGAGTCCTTCGCGGTCGTTCCCCCGCGCTCGTCGAGGTTCCACGAGCCCTTCCCCGCGTACGGGTAGGGCTTGCCCGCGTTGGCGCCCGCTTCGATCACGCGCCGGTTGATCTCGCGGACGGGACCCGGGTCGACCTTGAGGCGTTTGCGGTCGTAGGTCCAGAGCCCGTTGAGCTCGCCTTCCAGGTCGGTGACCTGCGTGTAGACCGAGGCTGACAGCTCGGCCCGAGCCTGCCCGAGGTAGAACGTGCGGGTGTTGTCGACGTACTTCGCCGTCAGCGCCGCCTTGTCCGCCACCCCGCTGTAGATCGCGATCGGCGCACCCGGCCACTGGTGACCCGGCGTGCGCAGCGTGAAGCCGCCGTGCTCGCCGTCCATCACGACCCGCTTGCCGTCCGAGCGGGCCGGGTCGGTGTTGTTGTAGTCGTGGTGGTCGAGAACGTCGCCGGCGCCCGAGTCACCCTTGGAGGCGCAGCAGTTCACCCCGCTGTGGGCGTTGACGATCCGGCTCGGGTCGGCGGCCTTGACCTGCTCGGTGATCCGGCCGGTGGCGGCCTTGTCCCACTCGCCCCAGCCCTCGTTGAACACGATCCAGGCGTAGACGGACGGGTAGTTCTGCAGCTGGTGCATCTCTTCCAGGCCCTGGCTGAGCCACGCCTGCTGCGCCGCGGGGTTGCTGCCGTCGTCGAGGGACACGAAGTCCTGCCAGACCAGCAGTCCGAGCTGGTCCGCGTGGTAGTACCAGCGGGCGGGCTCGACCTTGATGTGCTTGCGGACGGCGTTGAAACCGAGGTCCTTCTGCGCCTTCAGGTCGAAGACGAGGGCGTCGTCGCTCGGCGCGGTGTTCAGGCCGTCCGGGTAGAAGCCCTGGTCCAGCTGCATCAGGGAGAAGAACGGCTTGCCGTTGAGCGTCAGCTTGGGGACGCCGCCGACGTTCGTGATGCCGGTGGACCGCATGCCGAAGTAGCTCTTGACCTTGTCGCCGCCCAGCTTGATCTCCAGCTGGTACAGGTACGGGTCGTCCGGCGTCCACAGGTGCGGGTTCGGCACCGGAATCTTCAGGTTCGCGTTCGCCGGTCCGGTGACCGCGGCGACCTGCCGGCCGCGCGCGTCCTTGGCGACCGCCGTGACGGTGGCGTTGCCCGCGGACTTGACGTTCAGCGCCAGCGAATTGGTGCTGAGGTCGGGAGTCGTCTTGATCTCGTCGATGCCCTTGTCCGCCACCGGTTCCAGCCACACCGTCTGCCAGATGCCCGACGAAGGGGTGTAGAAGATCCCGCCGGGGTTGGGGGACTGCTTGCCCTTGGGCTGGTACGGGCCGGTCGTGTCGGTGACGGCGACGACGATCTCCTGCTCGCCGCCGCGCTTGAGCGCGTCGGTGATGTCGGCGCTGAACGCCGTGTACCCGCCGGTGTGCTCGGCGACGACCTTGCCGTTCACCCACACCTTGGCCTGGTAGTCGACCGCGCCGAAGTTCAGCTTGAGACGCTGTCCGCCGCCGATCTTCCAGTCGTGCGGGACGGTGACCGTGCGGCGGTAGAACATGTGGTCTTCGTGCCGCTCGAGCCCGGAAAGCTGCGACTCGATCGGGTAGGGCACGACGACCTTCTCGGGCAGCTTCTTGCCGAACGCCGGCTGCTGGCCTTCCTTGGCGGCGGAGAACTCCCACGGGCCGTTGAGGTTGACCCACTTCTCGCGCTCGAGCTGCGGCCGCGGGTACTCCGGCAACGGGTGCCGCGTGTCGACGTTCTCGCCCCACGGCGTCCGGAGCCGTTCGGTCGACGCGTTCGCGACGCTGCGGATGGTCTTGCCGACCTTCGTGCCGTTCACCGCGAGCGCACCCGCGCCGTCGTAGTAGACGCTGACGCGCTGGCCCTTCAGGATCCTCTCGGCCAGCCGGATCGTGACCCGGTCGCGGCTCGCCGTGACGAGCGAGACCGGTATCGGCGTCGCGTCGACCTCGATCCGCAGGTGGTCCTTCAAATCGTTCGCACCCGAGACGCGGCCGTCGAAGCCCGCCGTGAGCGTGCGGCCGTCCTGGGACACCTCCGCCGTGCGCGGCACGACCTGGTAGTCGGCCGGCGGCGTGAACGCCGACAGCGGCACGATCTGCTTCGCGATGCCCGCGCTCGACCAGCGCAGGAACATGTTCGCGCCGCCGACGTCCTGGAACATCTCCAGCCTGAAGTCGTACTGCTTGCCGGCGGTCAGCGTGACCGGCGCGCTGGTCTGCTCGGTGTCCCAGTCCCCGACCCAGTGGTCGATCACCGGCGCGCCGTCGATGAACAGCCGGAACCCGTTGTCACCGATGGCGTAGAACGTGTAGGCGGCGGTCTGCGGCACGGCGATCTGCCCGGTCCACCGGGCGGTGGTGTGCTCCGTGCGCCCGGCGATCACCCCGAAGATCGAGGTCAGGTCCGGATGGTCGACCTCCCCATCCAGCGCGGTGCCGGCCGAGTTCACGAAGTCCCGCGCCCCGGGCGCCGACATCGTGAAGTATTCGGCCTTCAAGCCGTGGACGGTCGGCTCGGCGGCACCTGCGGGCGGCGTTCCCGACGCCACGCCCACCGCCACCAGCAAGGCGAGGAGGACGGAAGCGGCTCTTCTCATCGGCGAGACCCTTCATTTTTACAACGTTGTAAAACGTTTCTGGAGGGGATCCAATCAGACAACTCGGACCTCTGGCCACCGCCGAACGTCGGTATCTGGAGGGCCGAATGGCCCAATGGATCGCCCGATCTGCGGCAGCCGGGTGAATGTGGCCCGTCGGACCGGGGGTGGTCGGATCGCCTCGAGGCCGTTCGAGGTAGACGTCCGCGGCGAGCTCGCCGCGGACGATCGCGCGGGTGAGCACCGTGGCCGCGGCGGTGCGGCGCGGCTTGTCGCGGCGATCACCGACTGGCGGCCGATCGCGTTCACCGGCCCCGCCATCGGCGGGTTCACCGGCTCGGCCGACCTGTTCGGCGACGGGAGCGTGCGGGCGATCCAGACCGGTGACGAGGCGCAGTACGTCGACTCGGTACGCCGGATCCAGTGGCTCCGCCGCGCCTTCCTTCCCCGAACTCCTCATCCTCACCGCGCACGACCACACCGGCTACGGCGCCCGGCTGATCGCCGGGCTCGACGGGGCGAACTGTCCGATGTGGACCTGTCCTGGGCCGAGTCCTGCGAGCCGGCCACTTTCGGCGAACCGGCCAACCTCAATCCCGCGCGGCTGCCACGGTTCGTCCCGGCCGGGGACGGTGGCCCGGTCGGCCGCGTGGCCTGACACCGGCCGGGGTTCACCGCCGTTCGGTGGCCGCTTTTCAGAGGTCGATGACGACCTTGCCGTGCACGTGGCGGCCCGCCTGGAGCTCGACCGCCTCGCGGATCTTTTCGACCGGGAAGGTCGCCGCGATCGGCACCCGGAGCCGGCCCGCCGCCACTAGGCCGGCGATCTCCTCGATGGCGTTCTGGGGGGCGTTGGCGCCGTTCGCCGGTGTGATCCCGTCGACCAGTCCGGCGATGGTGGTGATGCGCTCGTCGGGCACGCCGAGTTCGCGTGCCGCCTCCACCGTGTCGGTCGCGTGCAGGTCCATGGCCGCGGTGACGCCGTCCGGAGCCAGTGCGCGGACCCGGTCGACCAGCCCGTCGCCGTAGGTGACCGGCTCGGCTCCCAGAGCGCGCAGGGCATCGGCCGAGGACGCCGACCCCGTCCCGATCACCCGCGCGCCCGCGAGGCGGGCGAGCTGGACGGCGAACACGCCCACCCCGCCACCCGCGCCGCCGATGAGCACCGTGTCGCCCGGGCCGGGGGCGACCACGGCCACCGCCGCGGCCGCCGTGCAGCCCGCGATGGCCAGCGTGGCGGCGGTGCGGTCGTCGACGCCGTCCGGGGTCGGGTGCGCCTCGCCGCCGACCGCGATGGTCCCGGCCACGTCCACGACGACGTGGTCGGCGACCGCGCGGGACAGGGCGCCGCCGAACACCCGGTCACCGACCGCGAACCCGGTCACGCCGGCACCGACCTGATCCACGACGCCGGCGTAGTCGGTGCCGAACCCGCACGGCAGGCTCAAGCCGAACCGCGCGGCGGTCTCCGCGTCGGAGGTCATGAACCAGTCCATCGGGTTCAGGCCGGCCGCGGTGACCCGCACGCGGATCTGTCCCGAGCCGGCCCGCGGTACGGGTACCTCGCGGATGGTAAAGGCCTCGGGTCCGCCGAACGACTCGAACCGGACTGCTCGGCTCGTGGTCGCCGAAGTGGTGTCTTTCATGCTCACTTGTCTCCTGTAACGGCTCGCGAAGCGCATAAACGGACTACGCTTCGGTTAGTGACCTCAAGGTAGCACAAGTGGAGCGTGATCCGTTTTGACTGCCGCCAAGCCCCGCGGACCGCGGGCGGACGCGACCCGCAACCGCCAGCAGCTGCTCGACGTGGCGACCCGCCTGTTCGCTTCGGCCGAGGCCGAGCCGTCGATGCGGGCGATCGCCCACGAAGCCGGGGTCGGCATCGCCACCCTCTACCGGCACTTCCCGACCCGGGAGGCGCTGGTCGACGCGGTCTACCAGGACCAGGTCTCGCGGCTCACCACCGGTGCCCGTGAACTCCTCGCCGAGCTCGACCCGCCCGCGGCGCTGCGCCGCTGGATGGACCTGTTCGGCGACTGGATCGCGACCAAGAACGGGATGGTCGACACCCTGCTCGCGATGGTCGAATCGGGGGAGATCGCCCATGCCCGCACCCGGGCCGAGCTGCTCGCGGCCATCGACCACATCCTCGAAGCCGGCCGCGCGAGCGGGCAGCTGCGCGCCGACGTCCCCGCCGAAGACATCGCCGCCGCCCTCATCGGCATCTTCACCGTGGCCGGCGCGCCCGAGCACGAAGCGATGGCGGCTCGCCTGCTGAACCTGCTGATGGACGGGCTCCGCCCTTCCGCTCGCGGCCCGGCCGAAGGGTGACCCCAGGGCGGATCACCCGTCAGCGCGTCGCGTCGAGCCGATCTCGTCCAGCTCGGCCAGATCCTGTTCGGAGAGCCGGATCGCCGCGCCCTCGGCGTTTTCGGTCAGGTGCGCCACCGACGAGGTCCCGGGGATGAGCAGGATGTTCGGCGATCGCCGCAGCAGCCAGGCCAGGGCGACCGACATCGGTGTGGTGCCCAGCCGCGAGGCGACCGCCGACAGCGCCGTGGACTGCAGCGGGCTGAACCCGCCGAGCGGGAAGAACGGCACGTAGGCGATGCCCTGGCCGGCGAGCTCGTCGATCAGCCGGTCGTCGTGCCGGTGCGCGAGGTTGTACATGTTCTGCACGCACACGATCGGCGCGATCGCCCGGGCTTCGGCGACCTGCTCGGCGGTGGCGTTGGACACGCCGAGGTGCCGGATCAAGCCCTCCTGCTGCAGCTCGACCAGGGTGCCGAACGCCTCGGCGAGCGAGCCGGGCTGCGGTCCGGTGGCGTCGCCGAGGCGGAGGTTCACCAGGTCCAGCCGGTCGAGGCCGAGGGTGTCCAGGTCCTCGTGGACGGCACGGCGCAGGTCCGCGGGCCGCCGGGCCGGTGGCCAGCCACCCTGCTCGTCGCGGCGCGCGCCGACCTTGGTCACGACGTGGAGCGCTTCGGGATAGGGATGCAGTGCCTCGCGGATCAGCTCGTTGGTGACGCGGGGGCCGTAGGCGCCGGAGGTGTCGATGTGGGTGATGCCGAGGTCGACGGCCGCGCGCAGGACGGCGAGCGCGCCGTCGCGGTCGGCGGGCGGCCCCATGACTCCGGGGCCGGCGAGCTGCATGGCGCCGTAGCCGAACCGGGTGACGGTCAGTTCGCCCAGGGGCCAGGTGCCGCCGGGCAGGGAAACGGTGTTCGTGCTCATGCATTCGATCTTCACGCGCGGCCGGGGGCGGCGGCCAACACCGATCCGGTGCGCTGTGATACTCGGGCGGTATCACAGCGAGGTACGGTGTGGTGTGGACACTGTGGAGACTCGCGAGCTGCGGTACTTCGTCGCCGTCGCGGAAGAACTGCACTTCGGCCGGGCCGCCGAACGCCTCGGCATCGCCCAGCCCCCGTTGTCCCGGGCGATCCAGCAGCTCGAGCGCCGGCTCGGCGTCGCCCTGCTGGAGCGCGACCGCCGCGGCGTCTCGCTGACCGGCGCCGGGGAGATCCTGCTGCAGGAAGGGCGGGCGGCGCTCGACGCGGCCACCGCCGCCGTCCGCCGCACCCGTCGTGCCGGGGATGCCGGCCCCCGTGACCGGCTGGTGCTGGCGGTGAAGGCCGGCGCGTTCCACGAGCTGCTGAACAAGCTCCTCGACGCCTACGCGGCCGAGCCCGGCGCCGCCGAGATCGAGGTCCTGCCCAGTGGCATGTGCGAACAGGACGGGATGCTGCGCGACGGCCGCGCCGACGTGGCCCTCATGCACACGCCGTTCAACTCCCTCGCCGGGTTCGACAGCGTCGAGCTGATGACGGAGGGACAGGTGGCGATCCTGCCCGCGCGGCACCCCCTGGCCGAGCGCAAGGTGTTGTCGCTGGCCGAAATCGCGGACGTCCCGGATCTTCCGCTGGCCCGCTGGCCCCGCCACGACGTCTACCCGCCCGGCCCCGGCCCGGAGGTCCACGACCAGACGCAGCTGGCCCAGCTGATCGCCCTCGGCCGCACCATGACGGTCTTCCCCGAGTCCGCCCGCACCTGGCTGTGGGACGAGCACGCCGCCGTCCCCCTGAGCGACGCCCCGGCGGTCACCACCCACATCGTCTGGCCCGCGCACAGCCGCTCGCGCGCCCTGGCCGGGCTGGTCCGGACAGCCTCGCGCCTCTGACGCGGCGCGTTCCCTCAGCGCGTGGCGAGCACCCGGCGTACCTCGTCGGCGCCCAGCACCACGGGGGAGCGCAGCGAGCCGACCTCGGCGATCTCGATCTCGACCACGTCGCCCGGCCGTAGCCCCTGATCGAGCCCCGGCACCACGGACGTGCCCGTCGAAAGGACGGCGCCGTCGGGGAAGTCGTTGTCCCGCCACAGGTACTCGACCAGTCCGGCCGGTTTGCGGTTGAGCTGCGCGGTACTGGCCTCGCCGGCGAAGACCTCGTCACCGTCGCGCAGGACGCGCATGCGGAGGCCGAGCGCCAGCGGGTCCGGCACCTCCCACGCCGGTCGCACCCGCGCCGACACCGCGCACGAACCGGTGTAGATCTTGGCCTGCGGGAGGTACAGCGGGTTCTCGCCTTCGATGCTGCGGGAGCTGACGTCGTCGACCACCACGTACCCGGCGATCTCCCCGGCGGCGGTCAGCAGCAGGCCGAGCTCCGGCTCCGGCACGTCGTTGGCGGAATCGGTGCGGATGGCGATGGGCTCACCGTCGGTGACCACGCGCCACGCGGCCGACTTGAAGAACAGCTCCGGCCGCTCCGCGCGGTACACCCGCGCGTAGACGTCCTCGTCGGCACTCTCCTCGCGGCGGGCCTCCTCGGACCGCAGGTAGGTCACCCCGGCGGCCCACACCTCCATCCGGCCGTCCAGCGGCGGCAGCAGGCGCGCCCCGGCCGCGGACACGGGCTCCCCGGCGGCCTCGGCCAGCTCGCGGATCTCCGCCACGGAGTGGCGCAGCAGCTCACTCATCGACGCCACCGCGAGCGGCCGCAGCCGCTCATCGGTGAGCAGGCCGACACGGACGGTGCCCGTGTCGTCGGCGAATCGCACCAGGTGGCTCATTCCGGACCTCCTCGGTCGGTACCGAACCTACGGAGTGCGGAGCGTGGCGGTCAACGAGTGTCGAAAGGCCGGCAGGTGCGGCGAGGTAGGCGCGATGGCGGCGATCGCTGGTCACCGCGCTGGTGGGACCGCTTGGCCGAGTACGGCGTCGAGGAGGCCGGGAAAGCGCTTTTCCACGTCTTTCGCGGACGCGGTGTGGGTCAGGCCGGATTTCGCGCAACGTGCGGAAGTGTGCGAGACGGTCGGCGGGGTTGAACGGCTCGACGGTCGGCTCAGCCGAGCAGCGGGATGTCCAACCGTCCATAGTGGAATTCCCGGACGGCGTCGACGAGTTCGTCGACGGTGAGGCGGCCGTCGCCGTCGAGGTCGATGCGGTCGAACGTCGCGTCGGAGTCGGCGTCGCTGAGTCCCACCGCCGGGCCGAGCCAGCGGCGCAGCTCCACCTTGCTCACGTACCCGTCGCGGTCGGTGTCGCACAGGTCGGCGATGGCGGCGATGGTCGGGCGGAGCAGGTCCGCGAAACCGCTGTCGCCGCGGTCGTACATCAGTTCCCGGTTGGCGGCGAGGTACTGCTCCTGGTTCATGGCGCCGTTGGGGCCGACGCCCGCGGCTTCGGCTTGGCGCTGGTACATCGCGAGCAGGGCGTCCCGCACGGCCCGGCCGCGGTCGCTGGTCGTGGTTTCGCCGAAGGCCTCGACGATGCGGCGCGCTTCCGCGTCGTAATCGGTGCGATCGATGACGCCGTCCCCATTGGCGTCCCATTTCTCGAATCGCTTGATTTCGTGCTCGGTCCTCAGGGCGGTGGTCATGGCTCATCACCCTAGGAGCGGAAAGCGGTGTCGGACAGTCGCACGAAAGGTGGACCCCGCGGCCCGCTTCACTCGCCTGACGGCCTACACCTCTACGCGGCCCTCAGCGTAAGCCTCGTGGTTCCCGCACTCCGCCGTGATCTCGGCCGTGGCCCGCGCCGCGGCGACGAAGTCGTCGGCCAGCGGGGAGGTGCGTGCTGCCGCCACCGCGAGGCACACCTGGCCCGGCGCGAGTTCCGGGACGGGCACGTAGCTGATGTCCGGACGCGAGTAGAACACGGTCTCCGAGCGCGCCACGAACGAGATGCCCCGGCCGGCCGCGACGTGCTCGAGCTTTTCCTCGACCCCGCGCACCCGGAGCCCGGAGTCGGGGTGCGGGCGCCGGGTGGGGTGCGTGTCCGGGCCGGCGTGCCAGACCAGCGGTTCACCGGCCAGGTCGGCCTCGGTGACCTCCTCCTTGCCGGCCAGCCGGTGGCCCACCGGCAGCACCACCATGAGCGGCTCGGTGTACAGCGGAGTCACCCGCAGGCCGGTCTCGTCGAGGGGAAGGCGCACGTAGCCGACGTCGACGCGGCCGTCCAGCAGCATCGAGGCCTGGTCGTCCCCTTCCATCCGCTGCACGTCCACGGCCACGTCCGGATGGCGGGCCTCGAACGCCCGCGCCGCCGGGATGACCGGGATGCCGGTCCGGAAGCCGACCACGAGCCGCCGGCTGCCGTGAGCCGCCGCGGACACCCGGCGGCGGACCGCGTCCGCGGAGGCCAGCAGCGGACCGGCGTCGGTCAGCAGCTGCCGGCCCGCGTCGGTCAACGCCACGCCGTGGCGATCCCTGGTGAACAGCGAAGCGCCGAGATCCTGCTCCAGCGCGCGGATCTGGCGGCTGAGCGCCGGCTGCGCGATGTGCAGCTCTTCGGCGGCGCGGCCGAAGTGCAACCGGTCGGCCACGGCGGCGAAGTACCGCAGCTTGCGCAGGTCCAGGTCCACAGCGCCTCCCGGTCCGGTGATGCCTTCAGGTTATCACCGCGACCGAAAGAGGTCTTGGACACCGGCTCGGGCCAAGGGCATCGTCAAGGGGGTCCGAGCGAATTCCGAAAGAGAATTCGGAAACGGAATTCATGGCGGGGAATGAGCACGGATCGACCCTCTTTCATCCAGTTTCGGAAAGCAGGCACTTCATGAGCAGCATCAGCGTCGTCGGCGTGGGGACCATGGCCGGCGCTCTCGCCCGCCGGGCGCTCGCCGGCGGCAACGCCGTCGAGATCATCGGCCGCGACCAGGCGAAGGCCAAGGAATTGGCCGCCACTCTCGACGGGGCCACCGTCGGGACGGCCGGCACCGCCCCGGCGGGGGACATCGTGGTGCTCGCCGTGCCCTACGCCGGCGCGGTGGCCGTGGTCCGCGAGTACGGGGACGTGTTGGGCGGCAAGGTCATCGTCGACATCTCCAACACCTTCAACGCCGACGCCACCGAAGTGGTCACTCCTGAGGGCACTTCCGGTGCCCAGGAGATCGCCAAGGCCGTCCCGGCGAGCGCGCACGTCGTGAAGGCGTTCAACACCGTCTTCGGCCACGTTCTGGCCCAGGGGCACTCGTTGGACGTGTTCTTCGCCGGGGACGACGCGCGGGCCAAGGCGAGTGTGTCGGCGTTCATCGAGAGCCTCGGACTGCGTCCCCTCGATGTCGGCGGCCTGGAGATGGCCCGCTGGCTGGAAGGGGTGGGGCCGCTGCTGATGGGCCTGGCCCGCCACGGCGTGGGGAGCTTCGACCTCGCCCTCGGCGTCAGCGTTTTCGGCTGAGTGCACCCCACATTTCCAAGGAGCAGTAACGTGCGCGTTTTCGTCACCGGCGGAACCGGCCATTCCGGTTCGTACATCATTCCCGAGCTCGTCGCCGCCGGGCACGAGGTCACCGGCCTGGCCCGGTCGGACACGGCCGCGGCGGCGGTGTCCGCGCTCGGCGCGAAGGTGCGTCGCGGCGACCTCGAGGATCTCGACGGGCTCAAGGAGGCGGCCGCGGATGCCGACGGCGTCATCCACGTCGCGCACCGGCAGGACCTGCTTCCGTCCGGCGGGCTCGACGCCGTGGCCGCGGCGGAGGTCCCGATCATGCTCGCGTACGGCGAAGCATTGGCGGGAACCGGAAAGCCGCTGGTCGCGGCGGGGAGCATCGGCTCGCCCGGGAACCTGGGCCGGCCGGCCGGCGAGGAGGACCCGGCCCTTCCCGTCGGCGAGGAGCACAAGGGCACCCTGCGGGCTCGCAACGTCGTGGAAACCGCCGTGGTCGGCCTCGCCGAGCGGGGGGTGCGGTCTTCGGTCGTGCGGATCGCGAACATCGCGCACAGCACGACCGATCGTGCCGGCTTCCTCGTGCGGCTGATCGCGCTGGCGAAGGAGAAGGGCTTCGTCGGCTATCCCGGAGAAGGCGCGAACCTGTGGAACGCCGTGCACATCCGCGATGTCGCCGCCGTGTTCCGCTTGGCGCTGGAGAAGGGACCGGCCGGCCGGTACTGGCACGCGGTGGGGGACGGAGGCATCCCGTTCCGCGAGATCGCCGAGGCCATCGGCGCCCGGCTGGGCCTGCCCGTCGTGAGCATTCCCGTGGACGAGCTGATGGTGCCGGGCTACTTCGGGTTCCTCGCGAACATCGTCACCCGGAGCTACCCGGCGTCCAACGTCGGCACCCGCCGGGCTCTCGGCTGGGAACCCGTTCAGCCCGGCCTGCTCGCCGGTCTGGACAACGGTCATTACTTCCCCGCCGGCTGACGGGCGGGACCTGCGCAAGGACGCCGTGGCAGACTTCGGGGACCACGATGCCCGGTCAGAGGAGCACGACGCATGACCGATCGCCCGGCCAGGCGAACGCAGGAGCAACGGCGCGCCGAGACCGAGCGGCGCGTGCTGGACGCCGCGATGGCGCTCATCGCCCGCAGCGGGTCGCGGGCCGTCACGCTCGCCGAGGTCGGGGAAGCCGCCGGCTACAGCCGAGGCATCGTCTACCACCACTTCGGCAGCCGGGAACGGCTGCTGGAAGCCGTGCTCGACCAGGCGCAGCGGTTCGACGTCCCCGCCTACCAGGGGAACAGCCTGGACCACCTGGTGCGGATCATCGAGGCGTACCTGCGCCACGTCGTGCGGCAGACACCGTCGGCGCGCGCGTTCCTGCAGCTGTGGGGCGAGGCGATCGCGGCCGACCCCGTGCTGGCTCCGCTGTTCGCACGGCGGGACGCCGACTTCCGGCAGCTCCTGGCGGACGTGGTCCGCCAGGGCGTCGCCGACGGGTCCGTCCGGCCCGACGCGAACCCGGCCGCGGCCGCCGTGCTCGTCGTCGCCCTGGTCCGGGGGACCGGTTTGCAGCTCATCGCCCAGCCTCCGGTGCGCAACGTCCCCACCCTCGTCCGGGAGGCGATGCGCGCGGTACGCGCGGCCTTCGCGGTCACGCCGTAGCTTCCGGCAATGGTCTCCCGCGCCGTCCGCTGCTATAGTTACTTGCATACATGCACGCAAGTTTGGAGTGAAGATGGCTGTTCCGCTGGTACTGGTGCACGGCAATCCCGAGAGCTCCGGCGTGTGGGGACCGTTGATCGCCGCACTCGGCCGCGACGACGCGATAGCGCTGTCCCCGCCCGGCTTCGGGGTGCCCGCGCCGGACGGCTTCTCCGCCACCGTCGACGGCTACCGCGAGTGGCTCGCCGCGCGGCTGGAGCAGTTCCGGGAACCCGTCGACCTCGTCGGCCACGACTGGGGCGGCGCACACGTCGCCGGGATCGCGATGACCCGCCCGGATCTGATCCGCAGCTGGGCGTCGGACGCGCTCGGCCTTTTCGACCCGGGCTACGTCTGGCACGCGCGGGCCCAGGTGTGGCAGCAGGAAGGGGCGGGCGAGGCCTCGGTGAAGGAGATCTTCGGCGGCACGCTGGCGCAGCGCCTGGAGGTCGTCGGCGCGCTCGGGATGACCGGCCCGGTCGCGGAACGCGTCGCCGCCGGGATGGACGACGGCATGGGGCGGGCGGTGCTTTCGCTGCTGCGGTCGGCCGCCCAGCCGGCGATGGCCGACGCGGGCCGCGGTCTCGCGAAGGCGCGACAGCGGCCCGGCCTGGCCCTGATCGCCCTCGCGGACGCCGACCAGGCCAGTGGAACGCCCGCGCAGCACCGGTCCGCGGGCGAGGCCGCCGGCGCCGAGATCGCCGAACTCGCCGGTGTCGGGCACTGGTGGCCGGTGACGGACCCGCACCCGGTGGCGCGCGCCCTGACCGCGTTCTGGTCCCGTTTGGACGGTTAGGCCGGCGGTCGTCGCAGGTGCCGGTCAGCGGTCGTCGGCCGGGCCGCTCGTGGTGATCGCCGGGCTGACGATCGCCGCGAGCCGCAGCTTGGTCTCGTCCTCGCTGCCCGGAGCCGCGGTCATGATCACGATCTTCAGCTCGGAGTCGCCGTCGGTCAGCACGTCGCAGTCCACCGTGACCGGTCCCACCGCGGGGTGCTCGATCGTCTTGTGGTCTTCACGGTGGGCGGTCACGGTGCCGGCCGCCCACAGCTCGGCGAAGCGCCGGTTTCCCTTGTGCAGGACGCGGATCAGTTCGGCCAGGCGCTTGTCGTGCGGGAAGCGTCCGGTGGCGCGGCGCAGGTCCGACACGACGGCGGCGTCGGTCGCCGCACTGTCCAGTTCGGACACCGGCCACAGCGCGAGGCGAGCGGGCCCGGCGTCGACCGGGAACCGGTCGCGGGCGAAGTTGCGCAGCTGCGGGGGCGCGGACGCGGGATGGCCGAGCAGCGCGGCCCACCCGGGGTTCCACCAGATCAGCTGCCAGTCCGCCGCGAAGACGGCGACCGCGACGTCCCCCAGCCGGGTGAGGACCCGGCGGACACCGGGCGGGATGTGGTCGGAGATCGCGCCGTCCGCCGGCGGGGCGAGGCGGGCCAGCCGGTACAGGTGGTCACGCTCGGCGGTGGACAGTTGCAGGGCGCGCGCCAGGGCCGCCACGACCGACGCGGAGGGCGTCGTGGCCCGCCCCTGCTCCAGGCGCACGACGTAGTCGACCGACATGCCGGCGAGCTCGGCGAGCTCCTCGCGGCGCAGGCCGGCCGCCCGACGCGACCGGGCCGCCGGCAGTCCCGCGGCCGACGGCGGCAGCCGATCCCGCCAGGTGCGGATCATCGCACCGAGCTGCGTGGGGGAGTGCGGGGTCATGACGTCCATCATCCCGCAGCCGCCACCGCTGGAGGTGGTACTGCTGTTCCTACCGTCGAGGCGTCCCTGGCCGGGGCGCCGCGAGGGGACGAAGGTGGACTCCATGACGATCACTTTCATCACCGGGGCGAACAAGGGGCTGGGCCGTGAGACCGCCCGCCGTCTCGTCGCACTCGGCCACACCGTCCTGCTCGGAGCCCGCAACCCCGAACTGGGCGCCGAAGCCGCCGCCGCGGTCGGCGCGCGGTTCGTCCCCATCGACGTGACCGATGACGCTTCCGTGGCCGCCGCGGCCGCGAACGTCGCCGAGCACGAGGGCTCGATCGACGTCCTGATCAACAACGCCGGCATCAACGGCCCCGTCGGCGACCCCAGCGCCCTCACCGCGGCGGACGCCTTCGGGGTCTTCGACGTCAACGTCGTCGGCGCGATCCGGACGACCACCGCGTTCCTGCCGCTGCTGCGCCGGTCGGCGGACCCGGTCATCATCAACGTCAGCAGCGGGCTGGGCTCGCTGGCCATCACGCACGACCCGGCGCGGATCGAGTCGAAGGTCATCGTGCCGCTCTACACCGCCTCGAAGGCGGCGCTGACGATGCTGACGACCCAGTACGCCAAGGCGCTGACCGACATCCGCGTCAACGCCGTCGACCCCGGCTACACGGCGACCGACCTCAACGGCCACAGCGGTCCGCAGACCGTGACCGAAGGCACGGACGCCATCGTCGGCCTCGCGACCGAGAAGCCCGGCGCCGGCTCCGGGCGCTTCGTCGACCGGGAGGGGGACCTCGCCTGGTCCTGAGCCCGGCCGGGGCCGGCGAGCAGTCGCTGGCGGTGCTCAAGTACCGGACAGCGAGTCCGGCATCAGCTCGTGATTCCCTTGCCCGGCAAAGAGATCTTCGCCGCGATCGACGGGGTCAGCGGCACGTCGAGGCTTCCCTCGACGAGCTCCGTCCGCAGCCGGTTCGTGGCCCGCCAGCCGTCCAGGGCGCGGTCCGGGTCGGCGGCCGAAACCGCCAGGAGCAGCGCGTCCACGAGGAGGAGCTGGCACACCAGGCCGCTGGGCAGCGAGTTCTCCGTGGACGGCGTCACGAGCACCGTGTCCACCCGGTCGGCGAAGTGGCTGGCCAGCATCTCGGTGATCAGCACGACCGGGCAGCCGATCCGGAGGGCTTCGCTGATCGCCACGTCGTGCTCGCGCACGTGGCGCAGCGGTGCCACCAGCACCAGCGCGGAGTCCGGCCGCAGCTGGCCGAGCTCGTCGGCGAAGTTGTAGCCGGTCAGGCCGGTCACCGTGGCGATCCGGCCGATGCGGCGCAGGCCCAGTGCCAGCGAATCGGCCACCGGCAGGGCCGAACCGTAGCCGACGACCAGCGTGTTCGCCGCCGCGGCGAGCGTGGTGGC
Organism: Amycolatopsis sp. NPDC051106; assembly: GCF_040682775.1. NCBI lineage: Bacteria > Bacillati > Actinomycetota > Actinomycetes > Pseudonocardiales > Pseudonocardiaceae > Amycolatopsis > Amycolatopsis sp. NPDC051106. The sequence goes on from NZ_JBFBBQ010000008.1 coordinate 170,534, forward strand.
CGCCGCTTCGAACGTCTCCGGGGGGACCGAGCGGGGGAGGGCCCGGACGAGCTCGGCCGCGTCCAGGCTGATCCGGTCCAGCAGCCGGCCGCCGTCGTCGGAGCGGGTCAGGTGGTCGGCGAGGGTCTGCTCCGGGTCTCGGACCGGGTTGAGCACCGCCGCGGCCGCGCGCCGCAGTTCGCCGAGGCCGCTGAAGCCCAGCTGCTTGACCGTCCGGATGACCGTCGCGTCGCTGACCTCCGCGCGCCGGGCGATCTCCTGCGCCGAGAAGACCGACGCTTCGGCGGGGTGGTGGGCGAAGAAGTCGACCACCCGGAGCCCGCCCGCGCTCAGCTGGTCGCGGACCTGGGCGATGCGTTTCGTGAGCGTGAGTTCCATCTAGTCCCCACTAGACATTCGCGATTTCATGAAGTACACACTACATCACCCTGATGGGCGGAGGTAGTGACATGCCACGGACACCCCGGTCGCTCGCGGCCGTGCTGGTCTCGATCCTGACCTTGACCGGCTGCGGGCTCGGCTCGGCCGGCGCCGCCGACCCCGCACTGGTCACCCGGCCCCACGGCCGCTGCGACCCGGCGATGACCGCGGCCCTGCCCGCGCCCGTCCGCCAGCGCGGCGCGTTCCAGGTCGCGATGGTGCCGGACACGCCGCCGATGGCCTACTACGCCGAGGACGACGCGACGATCGTCGGCTTCGACCGCGACCTGAGCCAGGCCATCGCCGACGTGTTCTGCGTCGGCACCGACCCGGTCCCCACCAACATCGACGCGGTCGTGCCCGGGCTCGCCTCCGGGCGCTACGACCTGGTGCTCGCCTCGCTCAGCCCGACCGCGGAGCGCCGGAAGAAGGCCGACTTCGTCACCTACTACAACGGCGGGCAAGGCTTCCTCGCGAGCCACACCACCACCTTCGCGGTGCGCACCTACGCCGACCTGTGCGGCCGTGAGGTCGGCGTCGTGGTCGGGTCGGTCCAGCAAGGACAGCTGGACCAGGCGGCCGGCACCTGCGCCGAGGCCGGGCGGCCCGCCTGGCGGATCAGCCTGTTCCCCAACGGCACCGCCGCGGTGCTCGCCCTGCGCAGCAGCCGCATCGACGTCCTGTACTTCTCCATCTCGCTGACGCAGTACGTCGCGAGCCGGTCGCCGGACCTGTTCCGGCTGGCCGGGCGGTACAAGCGGGCCGTCGTGGCGTTGGGGCTCAAGCGGGACTCGCCGCTGACCGGCGCCGTCCACGAAGCCGTGCGCCGCCTGATGGCCGACGGCACCTACCGCACGATCCTGGACAAGTGGGGCCTCCAGGAGAACCACCTCGACACGACGGAGATCCTGAAAGGACGGTCATGAGCATGGTTTCCCTCGACCGCGGCACGGAAACGCGGCTTCCGGCGCGCATCCTCGGCCGGAAGAAGTACGGCACGTGGATCGCCGGCGCGGTCGCCGCGGTCGTCGTCGCGCTGGTCCTCGTGTCCGCCTTCACGAACGAGAACTTCTCCTGGTCGGCGTTCGGGCACTACCTCTTCAGCCCGTCGCTCCTGCTCGGGCTGGGACACACCGTCGAACTGGCGGTGATCTCGATGGCGCTGTCGATCGTCCTCGGGGTCGTCCTGGCCATGATGCGCCAGTCGGCGAACAAGTTGCTGACGACGGCGGCGGGCGCGTACGTCTGGGTCTTCCGCGCGACGCCGCTGCTCGTGCTGCTGCTCCTGCTCTACAACCTGGCCGCGCTGTACCCGAAGCTTTCGCTCGGGAACCTGGTCTCGGTGGACACGAACACCGTCATCACGGTGGCGGGAGCCGCGATCATCGGGCTCACCCTGCACGAATCGGCGTACTGCGCGGAGATCTTCCGCGCGGGGCTGATCTCCGTCGGGCGTGGCCAGCGCGAAGCGGCCGAGGCGCTGGGGATGCCGGGAATGCTGGCCCTGCGCCGCATCGTGCTGCCGCAGGCGATGCGGGCGATCGTCCCGCCGTTGACGAACCAGTTCGTCAACGTGGTCAAGACGACGTCGATCGTCAGCGTCATCGCGATGCCGGAACTCCTCTACAGCGCCCAGATCATCTACGCGCGGACCTACGAGACCATCCCGCTGCTCCTGGTCGTGACGTTCTGGTACCTCGTCATCACCGCTCTGCTCACCGTCGCTCAGCGACACATCGAACGGCACTTCAACCGCGGGGAGGCGGGCCTGTGACCACATCGGCGATCGAGATCCGGAGCGTGCACAAGCGGTACGGCTCCCTGCACGTCCTGCACGAGGTCGACCTGGTCGTCCGGCCCGGCGAGGTCGTCTGCCTGATCGGTCCTTCGGGGTCCGGGAAGAGCACGCTGCTGCGCTGCATCAACAACCTGGAGAAGATCCAGGCGGGCTCGATCCTCGTGGACGGCGGCCTGGTCGGCTACCGGTGGGCCGGCGACGACCTGCAGGAGACGACGCCGCGCCAAGCCCGCCGCGCCCGCCGGGACATCGGCATGGTGTTCCAGCAGTTCAACCTGTTCTCCCACTTCACGGTGCTGCAGAACCTGATCGAAGCGCCGGTCCGCGTCCTCGGCGTGCCGCGCCGCGAGGCCGTCGAACGCGCCGAAGAGCTGCTCGCGAAAGTCGGGCTGTCCGAGAAGCACGCGAGCTATCCGGCGCAGCTGTCCGGCGGGCAGCAGCAGCGCGTCGCCATCGCGCGCGCCCTGTGCATGCGACCGAAGCTCATGCTGTTCGACGAACCCACCAGCGCACTGGACCCCGAACTGGTCGGCGAGGTCCTCGACGTCCTGCGCGACCTGGCCGGGGAAGCCATGACCATGGTCATCGTCACGCACGAAATGGGGTTCGCCCGCCAGGTCGCCGACACGATCGTCTTCATGGACCAGGGCCGGATCGTCGAACGCGGACCGGCGAGCCAGGTCCTCGACGCCCCGCGCGAGGACCGCACCCGCCGGTTCCTCGAGCGGGTCGGCTGAAGGGGAGGAAACGCACGTGCGATCCGTCGAGTACGCCGTCATCGGGGGTGGTGTCGTGGGCACCGCCACCGCGTGGAACCTCGCCCGCCGCGGCGCGGAAACCGTCCTGCTGGAAGGGAACGAGCTCGCGTCCGGCGCTTCGGGCGGCCCCGGCCGCCGAGGGGTCCGTGCCGGAGGCCGGGACCTGAGGGAACTGCCGCTCGCGCGGCGCGCGATGGAACTCTGGCCGGAGCTGGACTCGCTCCTCGGCGCGCCGACCGGCTACCGGCGCAACGGCCTCCTCAGCGTCTACGACGTCGAGGTCGCCGGGGTTTCGGGTTGGCAGAGCCTGCCCGCCCGGGCACAAGCGCAGCAGGCGGCCGGAATCCCGTGTTCGATCGTCGACCGCGAGGAGCTGGACGAGAGGCAGCCGGGACTGGCCGGCGACATCCGGGTCGCGCTCTTCACGCCCGAAGACGGCACGGGCGACCACCCGGCGACGACGAAGGCCTTCGCCAAGGCCGCCGGCGAACGGGGCGCACGCGTCCTCGAGCACACCGCGGTGACCGGCCTGGTTCCGCACCCCGACGGCTCGGTCACGCTGCGCGTGGCCGAGGGCGACGAACTGCGCGTCACCCGCGGGGTGGTCCTCGCGGCCAACCGGGCGGTGCCGCGGCTGCTCGCGGACTCGTTCGGACTGAGCCTGCCCGTGTGGGAGAAGGCCACGCAAGTCACGTTCGTCGCGCCACCGCCGGGCTTCGCCCTGAACCACCAGGTCGGGCACACCCGGCGCTCGCTTTCGGTGAAGCTGACCGACGAGGGCCAGGTGATGCTGTCCGGCGGGCGGCCGGGTGGCTGGGACGCGGCGAATGGCGTCGGCACGCCCGATCCGGAAGTCCTGCGGGCCAGCCTGGCCGACGCGGCCGCGACCATTCCGGCATTGGCCGGTGCGGAGGCAGTCGCCGTCGACACCAGCCGCGCCGACACGAGCACCATCGACCTGATCCCGGTCATCGACACCGTGCCCGGCCACGCGTCGGTGTTCGCCGCCACCGGGTGGAGCGGCCACGGCTTCGCGTTGGCCCCGGCGGTCGGCGAAGCGCTGGCGGACTGGGCCCTCGACGGAGAACGTCCGGAAGTGCTGCGGCCCTTCACCTTCGCTCGGCTGGGGGTGGGGTAGGGAAGGCGAAGCGCCGTCCGGGGTGATCATGCTGCCGTGGTCCGGGCGACAATCGGAGGATGACGATGCCCGCTATCTCGAACGTCGCCGTGGTCGGTCCGGGGGCGATCGGTACGACCGTCGCGGCGGCGCTGCATCAGGCGGGACGCACGCCGAGGCTGTACGGCCGCACGGCTCGTGATCAGCTCGTCCTGCGCACCGCGGAGGATCGGATCGTGGTGCCGGGCCCCGTCCGGGTCGAGGTGACCGAGGACGTGGTCCCGGCCGATCTCGTGTTCCTGGCCGTCAAGGCGACGCAGGTCGAGGCGGCCGCGCCGTGGCTGGCCGCGCTGTGCCGGCCCGGCACGGTGGTCTGCGTCCTCCAGAACGGGGTCGAACAGGAAGCCGCCGTCGCGGCCCACGCTCCCCGTTGCCAGGTGCTGCCCAGCGTCGTGTGGTTTCCGGCGCAGGCCCAGGCCGACGGCTCGGTGTGGCTGCGCGCCGAGGCCCGCCTGACGGTGCCGGACACCCAGCCGGGCCGCGTGGTGTCCGAAGCGCTGTCCGGGAGCCTGTGCACGGTCGAGCCGGTGACCGACTTCCGTTCGCCGGCGTGGCGCAAGCTCCTGCAGAACGCGCTCGCCGGGCTCATGGTCCTCACCGGCAGGCGAGCCGGCATGTTCGCCCGCGCCGACGTCGCCGAACTCGGGCTCGCGTACCTGCGGGAGTGCCTCGCCGTGGCCCGGGCCGAGGGGGCCGACCTCGACGACGCGGTGCCCGGGGAGATCGTCGCCGGCTTCCGGGCCTACCCGGCCGATCTGGGTACGTCGATCCTGACCGACCGGGAGGCCGGGCGGCCCCTCGAATGGGAGGTCCGGAACGGGGTCGTGCGGCGATGTGGACAGCGGCACGGCATCCCGACACCGATCAGCGACCTGGTCGTTCCGCTGCTCGCCGCCGCCAGTGACGGGCCCGGGTGACGCGGCGGTCCTGACACGGCGCTGAAGGCCGTCTTCTCCGGTTCGTCCGGGGGAGGCGGCCTTCGTGCTGTCGGCCGACGACCGCGAACTGGCACTTGACCGGACATTTGCTCAATTGTACGGTCAATTCATGTCAGAGGCGTTGCACCTGCGGATCAAGCGGGCGATCGAAGAGCAGATCCACTCCGGTGCGCTGCCGGCCGGAGCGCGGCTGCCGACCGAGAAAGACCTGTGCGACCAGTACGGCGTCAGCCGCGCCACCGCGCAGCGCGTGCTCAACGACCTGGCGAAAGCGGGCCTGGCCGTCCGGCGGCGGCGGCACGGCACCTTCGTCGCGGACGGCGTGCGGCAGGTCAACCTGCTCAACTTCGTCGTGCCCGGCACCGCCGAGAAGGGTGCTCCGGGCCGCCACGAGATCGTGTCCGCGCGGATCACGACGGCCGCCGACGCCGTTCTCACCCTGCCCGGCGCGGAGCCGGACACCGCCGTGGTCGAACTCGTCCGCCGCAAGCTGGACCTGCGCGAACGACCGCAGTCGATCGAGCGGCACGTCCTGCTCTTCTCGGTGGCTCCCGACCTGCTGGACGAGGACCTCGAACACCTCGTCAGCCTCGCTTACCTGCGACGCCGGGGCGTGCCGGTCGACACGATCCGGCTCTACCTCGACCCGGTGAACCTCGACGAACACGACGCGGGCCTGCTCGACAGCGAGCCGGGCACGGCGACCATGCGGCGACGCCGGGAGCTGCGCGTCACCGACGGGAGCGTCGTCGAAGTCGTCACCGCGCTCATCCGCCCGGGTACCGCCGAGTTCTTCGTCGAGCTGCCCGCTTCGGCCGTCTGAGCACTGTCCACTGTGTCCACTTCGAAAGGGAGGTTCGCGGATGAAGGTCATCGTGGCCGGGGCCGGTGTGCTGGGGACCGCGGTCGCCCGGGCGCTCGCCGTCGCCGGCGAGGAGGTGCTGCTGCTGGACCGGTGGCGGCCGGGCAGCGGGACCAGCTCGACGACGTTCGCGTGGACCAACGCGAACCGGAAGCTCGACCCGGCCTACCACCGGCTGAACGTCGCGGGCATGGCCGAGCACGCGGACCTCGCCCGGCGGCTGCCCGGCCCGCCGTCGTACTTCCCCAGCGGCGCCCTGCACTGGGCCGACTCCGCGAGCGCGCCCTGGCTCACGGACAACGTCGACCGGTTGCGGGCCCTCGGATATCCGGTGCGGTGGATCGAGCGCGACGAAGCGACGCGGATCGCCGGAGCACTCCGGATTCCCTCGGACGCGGTGTCGTTCGCGCACTTCCCGAGCGAGGGGTACGTCCTGCCGGACCGGCTGCTGGGAAACCTGCTCGCGGACGCCGAACGCCACGGGGCGACGTTCACGATCGGCGAGGTCGTCACGATCGACGACGGCCCCGGCGAAGTGTCCGCCACGCTGGCCGGCGGCGAGGTCCGCACGGCCGACCGGGTCGTCCTGGCGACCGGCCGCTGGAGCGAGCGGCTCGCCGCGGAAGCCGGGATCGACCTGCCGATGCTGACCGACGTCGAGCGGGGAGCACCGGCGATCGGGCTGCTCGGCTACGTGCGGACACCCGGGATCGACCTGCGCTGCGTGGTCCATTCGCCGGGGCTCAACCTGCGTCCCGCGGCCGGCGGGCACACCGTCGTGCAGGCCCTCGACCTGAACGCCACCGTCGACCCGGCCGACCCGCCGTCCCCGGACGGGCCGATCGCGCGCGAGATCGCCCGGCGGCTCACGGCTGTGCTGCCCGAACCGGCCCCGGCTCCGGAAATCGACCTGCGCGTCGGGTTCCGTTCCCTGCCCGCGGACGGCCACACGATCGCCGGGTACGGCTCCTCCCGCGTCTACTGCCTCGTATCGCACAGCGGCGTCACCCTCGGGCCGCTGCTGGGCCGCCTGGTCGCGACCGAGCTCGTGACCGGCCGGGGCCAAGAGCTCCTCGACGCGTTCCGCCCCGCCCGCTTCGCCGGCCGGCGGCGCCCGGACTTCGCAGCAGACCAGCACGCCACCCGGCTGGGTGAGCAATAAGTCCCCACCACGGAAGGCCGATCGGGATGACGGAAACGCACCGAAGCACCACTGCTCCCCGGACCGGGATGACCGTTCTCTTCCGCGTCATCGGCGCGATCGAACGCGCCGGGAACAAGCTGCCGCACCCCTTCTGGCTGTTCTGGATCCTGGCCGGGGTGCTGGCGGTCACCAGCCTCGTGCTGGCGCTGGCCGGCGTCCACGTCACCCTGCCGAAGACCGGCGAGGTCGTCGAGGTCAAGAACCTGCTTTCGCTGGACGGGATCGGCTTCGCCGCGAAGTCCGCATTGGACAACCTCGCGAAGTTCCCGCCGCTGGCGGTCATCCTCGTCATGCTGCTCGGGGTGAGCGTCGCCGAGAAGAGCGGCCTCCTCGAAGCCCTCCTGCGGATCACCGTGGTCCGCCTGCCCGGGCGCTGGGTGACGTTCGCGATCGCGTTCAGCGGGATGATCGCGCACATCATGAGCGACTCGGCGTACCTCGTGATGATCCCGTTGGGCGCACTCGCCTTCCGCGCGGCCGGCCGCAGCCCGGTGCTCGGGGTGATGGTCGCCTACGTCGCGGTGTCGGCGGGCTTCAACGCCAGCCCGCTCGTCACGCCGTCCGACGCCATCCGGTCGTCGCTGACCGCCGCGGCGGCGAAGACCGTCGACCCCGGCTACGTGGTGACGCCCGTCGCGACGTACTTCTTCTCCGCGGTGTCGTCGGTGGTCCTGGCCGGGCTGATCACCCTGGTCGTCGAGCTCGTCCTGGCCAAGCGGCCCGAGTTCGCACCGTCCGAAGAGGATGGTGACCCCGCCGTGGCCGCCCCGGCCATCCGGCTGACCGCCGTGGAACGCCGGGCGATGAAGGTGACCGCCGGGGTGTTCGTGCTGTTCGTGGCGGTGGTCGCGGTGCTCGTGGTGCTGCCGGGCTCGCCGCTGATGGGGGCCGGCGGCAGTTTCGTGCAGTCGGCGGTCGTGGTGAACATCAGCGTGTTCATCGCCCTGCTGTTCGCGGTCCTGGGTTTCGGCTACGGCCGGATCACCGGCACCATCCCGTCGCTGTCGGACGTCCCGGTGATCATGGCCGGGGGAGTGGCCAAGATCGCTCCCGTGATCGTGCTCTTCTTCGCCGTCTCGCAGTTCCTGGCCTACTTCACGTGGACCGGCATCGGGTCGGTCGTGGCGGTCGGGGGCGCGGACCTCCTGCGTTCGCTGAACGCGCCGCACCTGGTCGTGCTGCTCGCCATCGTGCTGGCCGTCGCCCTGCTGAACATGCTCGTCACCAGCGGTTCGGCGATGTGGGCGATCCTCGCGCCGATCCTGGTGCCGATGATGATGTACCTGCAGGTGCGGCCGGAAGCGGCGATGGGCGCCTTCATGATCGGCGACTCGGTCACCAACGCGGTGACCCCGATGAGCCCGTACTTCGTGCTGGCGCTGGGTTTCGTGCAGCAGTACCGGAAGAACGCGGGGATCGGGACCCTGATGTCCTTCACCGTGCCGATCGCGTTCGTCTTCCTGATCGCCTGGTCGGCGCTGTTCGCGCTCTGGTACGGCCTCGGCCTGCCGCTGGGCCCGGGGGTTTCCCTCCGGTAGGGCCCGCTCATCCCAGCCGCGCCGCCCGGGTCAGGAGGTGGCGCCGCTCGGGCTCGCTGGTGGTGCGCCGGGCCGCCTCGCGGTAGCCGGCGCGGGCCGCGTCGCGGTCGCCGGCCAGCTCCAGCAGGTGGGCCCGCACCGACACGAGGTGGTGGGAGACGGCGATGCGCCCGTCGGCCGCGACGGTGTCGAGCAGGGCCAGCCCCGCCGCGGGGCCGTGGACCTCGGCCACCGCGACCGCCCGGTTGAGCGTCACCGCCGGGTTGGGGGCCACGCGCTCGAGCACCGTGTAGAGGGCCAGGATCTGCGGCCAGTCGGTGACGTCGGCGGTGGGTGCCTCGTCGTGGACGGCGGCGATGGCGGCCTGCAGCTGGTACGGGCCGATCGGGCCGCTCGCCAGGGCAGCGGTCACCAGCGCCACGCCTTCGGCGATGGCTTCGGTGTCCCAGAGCGTCCGGTCCTGTTCGCTCAGCGGCACCAGCGAGCCGTCCGGCGCCGTGCGGGCCCGGCGGCGGGCGTCGGTCAGCAGCAGCAGGCCCAGGAGCCCGGCCACCTCACCGTCGCCGGGGACCAGCCGGTGCAGGTCGCGGGCCAGCCGGATGGCCTCGGCCGTCAGCTCGGCCCGCACCAGCCGCGTTCCCGACGTGGCCGTGTAGCCCTCGTTGAAGACGAGGTAGATCACCTGGAGCACGACCGCGAGCCGCGCCGCCTGCTCGGCCGGCGGCGGCAGGGCGAAGCCGGCTCCGGCCGCCTTGATGCGCTGCTTGGCCCGGCTGATGCGCTGCGCCATGGTCGCCTCGGGCACGAGGAAGGCCCGGGCGATCTCGGCGGTCGACAGGCCGCCGACGGCCCGCAGCGTCAGCGCGATCTGCGACGGGGGCGTCAGCGCCGGGTGGCAGCACAGGAACAGCAGCGTGAGGGTGTCGTCGTGCTCCTCGCCACCGGCGGGAGGGGGCGGCGTGCGGAGGGCGTCGGCCTCCTCCCGCCGGCGGCGGGCGGCGTCGCTGCGCACGTGGTCGGCGAGGCGGCGCGTCGCCACCGTCACCAGCCACGCCCGGGGGCTCTCCGGCCACCCCTCCACCGGCCACTGGGCCGCGGCCGCCACCAGCGCCTCCTGGACGGCGTCCTCGCAGGCGTCGAACCGGCCGTAGCGGCGCACCAGCGCGCCGAGCACCTCCGGGACCAGCCGCCGGACCGCCCGCCAGTCGGTCACGGCTCGAGGGTGGCCTCGTGCATGAGTGGCCGGACCTCGACCCCCCAGTGGCGCGCCGAGGGGTTGCGGGCCGCGATCTCCAGGGCCCGCTCCAGGTTCTCGCAGTCGAGGATCGTGAAGCTGCCCAGGTACTCCTTGGCCTCGGCGAAAGGGCCGTCGGTCACCACCGGCGTCCCGCCGGCGACCCGGACCATCTTGGAGTTCAGCTGGTCGGCCATCCCGTAGGCGCCGACCAGCTCACCGGACTCGAACAGCTCCTGGTTGAGGGCGTCGGTCTCGCGGATGAGCTCGGCGAGCGCCTCCGCACCGATCGAGCCGAAGGCTTCTTCGTTGCCGTAGATCAGCAGCATGTACTTCACCGTGCGCTCCTCCGCTCCGCCTGGGCCGGTCCGACCAGCTCGCCGCTGGCACCACGATCGTCCAGCACCAGTTTCGACCGCCCGGTGACGGTATAGCGGAGGTGGGTGACCCCCGGCGACTCGACGACGCGGTCCGGGACGAGCTCGATGCCCTCGTCCGCGCCGAGGCCGAGGCCGGTGTCGAACAGGCGCTGGCCGTCACCCAGCAGCACCGGCGCGACGTGCAGCTCGAACTGGTCGAGCAACCCGGCGCGCAGGACCTGGCGCAGGAGCTCCCCGCCGCCGGCCACGGCCACGTCCTTGCCGCCGGCGGCGTCCCGGGCCAGCTCGACGGCCCGCTCGGGTCCTTCGGTGACGAAGGTGAAGGAGGTACCACCCCGGCGTTCGAGCACATCCCGGGGGCGGTGGGTGACGACGAACACCGGGGCGTGGAACGGCGGCTCGTCACCCCAGGGGGCCTCGCCGGCGTCGAACATGCGCCGGCCCATGACGTAGGCGCCGGCCGCGGCGAACGTCTCCGCGATGATGTCCGAGTCGATCGACTGCTCGCCGCCGGTGCCGCCCTGCCGCTCGCGCCAGGCCGCGGCGTCGACGGCCCAGCGGGTGACCCGGAAGAACCCGGGCGCTTCGGGTCCCTTCATCCAGCCACTCATGTCCGTGGCGCCCGGCGCGTCCCGCGGTCCGGTGTAGAAGCCGTCGAGGGACACCGACATCTGGGCGGTCACCTTGGTCATCGTGCGTGCTCCTGCCGTGGGGGCGGCCCGCTCGGCCGCCGGTGCCCACTGGTCGGAGCCGAGCGCTCGTTCTCGACATGCGCCGACGAGAAGTTTTGATCACGCCGCGGATGCGTTTTCGGACCGCGCCGGCGAGCGGGTGTCGGTGACCGCGGTGTACACGGCGGTGGCGTCGAGCGCGGGATCCCACAGGACGGTGCCGACGACGTGGGCGAGCTTGCGTCGCCGGTGCTGCTCGGTGTCGGTGAGCGCGACGTCCGTGGTGCGGCCGTTCTTGACCGCGTAGACCGCGCGGGTCACGAGGACGGCTTCCTGCCGGGTCGTGCCGAGTTCGGCGGCCGCCGCGAAGATCTTCTCCGCCGCAGCGCGGGCGAGGTCGTTCATCGTCTTTCCCCCGGGGACGGGCCGGGTCACGCGGCGGCGAGCCCGGCTCGCCGACGAAGAGCGGGCTGCTGCGGTTCTTCGGCCAGGAGGTCCTCGGCGCGGGCCAGGAAGTCGTCGATCGCGCGCAGCCGGGCCGCGGTGCGCCGTTCGGCTTCGGCGGCCCGCTCCCGCACGGCCGCGGCGCGGCGGTGTGCCGTCGCGACGATGGCGTCCGCTTCGGTCCGGGCGCATTCGAGCATGAGCCGGACGCGCTCGCCGAGCGCGCCCGGGTCGGCCGGCGTGCGGGCCAGCCGGTTCAGCCGGGTACGCAGGTCATCGACCTCCGCGCGGGCCGATTCCAGGTGCCGCAGAAGGGTTTCGGCCTCGGCGACGGCGGCGTCGCGGTCGAGGGTCAGCAGCCGGATCTCTTCGTTCAGGTCGGCCAGGTGCTCGTCGACCTGCTCACGGTCGTAGCCGCGGACCGCGAGGGCGAAGGACACCGGCAGCGGCAGGGAACCGGGCGTCACGTCGTGCTCCGGTCGCGCAGGGCGGCGTCGAGTCCGGCGAGGCCGGTGGCGGTGCGCAGCGCCGGTGGGTCGAGCCGGCCGACGCGGTGGTCGTCTTCGCGCAGTGCGGTGACGAACCGGGCGATCTTCCCGGGGGCCGGGGTGATGGTGGGCCCGCCGAGGTAGCGCACGACGATGAGGTCTTCGCCGGAGTGGGTCTCGACGGCGGCGGCCCAGCCGCGGACCTCGTCCCACAGCAGGGCGACGTCCCGGCCGGGGTACCCGGGCAGGTGCTCGTCGAGCGCGACGTAGGCGGAGACGGGGGTGTCGTGGTCGACGGTGCAGGATTCGGGGCCGATGCCGAGTGCGGTGGTGACGTCGGCGAGGTAGGTCCACAGCGCGGTGAGGGCGGGGTGGCCGGCCGGGATGTGCAGCGATGCGGTCACGGGTGCGGGTGCCTTCCGGGGACAGTGTCTTCCGGGTCTTTCGAGGACAGTGCCTTTCGGAGACGGCCTTTCGGAGACGGCCTTTCGGGGACGGGCGTGGCCGGCGCAGGACCGGGCCGGGGTGCCGGTCCTGCGCCGGGCGGGCTCGTCAGGCCTGGATCTCCTTGCGGTCGCCGGCCGCGCCGGTGATGTCGATGCGGCGTGGCTTGGCCTTCTCGGCGACCGGGATGCGCAGGGTCAGCACGCCGGCTTCGTAGTCGGCGGTGATGTGGTCGGTGTCGAGGGTGTCGCCGAGGAACAGCTGGCGGGAGAAGACGCCGAGCGGGCGTTCGGACACCTGCATCTGGACGTCGTCACCGCCGGCCGCGGGCCGTCGTTCGGCCTTGACGGTCAGGACGTTGCGCTCGATGTCGAGCTCGATGGCGTTCTTCGTGACGCCGGGCAGGTCGAAGCAGACGACGAACTCGTCGCCGGCGCGATAGGCGTCCATCGGCATCGCGGCCGGCTTGGACCAGGTCCCGGGGCCACCGAAGACCTGCTGGGCGAAGCGGTCCAGTTCCCGGAACGGGTCGGTGCGCATCAACATGGGGTCCACCTCCTGGCTCGATGATCTGGTGTCAACACGCACTACTGTTCTAACATGTCATCGAAACGATGACAAGTAATTGGTCGTCGAAGGGATGACAGATGGTGGACGGGGATCCGATCGGCGCCGTGCGGGACGTTCACGAGGTGGTGCTGGCGGCGGCTCGCGGGGAAGTGCCGGCCGACCGGCTGCTGGCCACGCTGGCCTCGTTGCGTTCGCTGCGGGAGCAGCTGGCCGGGTGGGAGCCGGAGCTGATCGCCGCGGCGCGCTCCGGCGGTACCAGCTGGGCGGCCCTCGCGCCGGCACTGGGCGTGGCGAGCAGGCAGGCCGCGGAACGGCGGTTCCTCCGGCTGCGGCCGTCGGCGTCGGGAAAGACGACGGGGGAGGCGCGGGTCGACGCCGTGCGGGACCGCCGTGCGGGTGATCGCGCGGTCGCGGACTGGGCTCGCCGCAACTCCGCGGTGCTGCGGCAGCTGGCCGGTCAGGTCAGTGCGCTCGAAGACCTGGACGGCGAGGCGCGCGTGAACGCCGACCGGCTCGGCGCGGCCCTCGGCGACGACGACGTCACCAGCCTGCTACCCCCGCTGGCCGCGGTCCGCGGCCACCTGAAGCGCGCCCACGCGGGCCTGGCCGACCGGGTCCGCGCCATCGGCGACCACGTCGACCTGGTGCGCCGCGACGCCGCCGGGCACCGCCGCGGGCGCGCCGTCTGACCACGGCGGCCCGGGGGTCAAGCGTTGAGCTGGGTGACCGCGCCGACGATCCGCGGGTTGCCGGACTGCGGGCGACCGGCGAACTTGGCGTTCTCCACCGGGTGGAAGTTCATCGAAGCCAGCTGCGCACGTCGGGGATCCGGTACGCCGCGGTCCGGCTCACCGATGAGTTCGGGGCCTCGGGTGCGTCATACGTGCAGAGGCTGAAGTTCGCGGGGAAGAAGGTGTTGTCCTGGTGACCGACGTGACGAGCCCGCCGCGGCCGGAGAAGTTCGACGAACCCGCGTTCGCCGCGCTGGTCGAACGCCACCGCGCGGAGCTGCACCTGCACTGTTACCGGTTCATGGCGGCGACGCAGGACGCGGAGGACCTGGTCCAGGAGACGTTCCTGCGCGCGTGGGCGAAACGCGGGAGTTTCCAGGGCCGGTCGACGTTGCGGGCGTGGCTGTACGGCATCGCGACGAACGCGTGCCTCGACGCGCTTCGCCGTCGTGCGCGGCGGGTGACACCGCCGGAAGTGACCGGTCCGGCCGATCCGCTGGCCCGGCCGGGGCCGGCGACGGACCTGCCGTGGCTGGAGCCGTATCCGGACGTTCTGGTGGAGAACGTCGTGGCGGCCGGGGTGGACCCGGAAGCGATGCTGGTGCGCCGGGAGGCGACCGAGCTGGCGTTCATGGCCGCGATCCAGCACCTGCCGCCGCGGCAGCGTGCGGTGCTCATCTTGCGGGATGTCGTGGAGTGGTCGGCGAAGGAAACGGCCACGGCGTTGGGCATGACGGTGGTGTCGGTCAACAGCGCGTTGCAGCGCGCCCGGGAGACGCTCAGGAGGCGCTGGGTGCGCGAGGACGCCGGTCACCGGGCGTTCTCGCGCCTCAGTGAGGTTTTCTCAGTAGGGCTGAGTGGGGTGCGTGTTATCCCCAGATCAGACGTGGGGCCACTGGTAGGACTGAGTTTGCGAAGACCAAGCCCAC